>JBJEAY010000444.1:0-1871 GCA_051869575.1 Prevotella sp.
ATTGGCTGTGAAATGATGTTGACCTGTACTATCGACGGCTTCTAATATCAGGCCTGGCAGTCCGAGCAGTTTCCATGGTCCTGTGTTCATCGGTACTTCCAGCGTGAACCACGCAGTCCAATTACGGCCATGATAGTTGGCAGTCGCCATAATACAGTCATAACCTAATATGGTCTTTGTGGAGTCATCTACAATAGTCCATATACGTTCCTCTATTGGCTCGGAATATTTGCGAAATTCTTGATAAACCATATCCCAAACTTTGAACTTGTCTTTATCCCTTACAACATAAAGATCTACAGGCCGACCAACCGGCGAACTGTTAAGAATAGCCTCTCGTTCTTCTCTGGATTTTTGCATAAGCTCACCCATCATTAACAAAGCTTGCTGGTTATACCATTGATCACCATCTTTGGTGCAACGCGTTGAGTCAAGCCATTGTGTATGGCTATTGTAAAACTTCGAGCAATCTTGCCCGGCAAGAAGTATGAAATCCTGTCTTTTCTCTATGCCCCGAGGGTCGAAAAAATGATATTCATATCCGACTTTTATTTGTGCTTTTTGTGACATTGCAACTAACGCTACAAAGCACATGATGATTGATGTGAGTAGTCTGTTCATTTTCTGAGGGATATTGAGATTAACAACTCGCGACCTCGGAGCCAGCGTTGGCTCTCGAAGGAGGTAAGTTGATTGTATGTTGTATGGTTGTATGTTCGCTGATTGAAGATGTTGCTCAACGAGGCGGATAGCTCCAGTCGCTTACTGAGTTTGAAGATTAGCTTGGTGTCGAGCAGGAACACATTTTTGAACTGGTCAGAGGTCAGTTCGTTGCGGTAGTGTTCGCCGCTGATGTGCCATTCCCATTTGCGGTGTGGCATGATGTTGAGCAGCAATTCGTTTTCCATATTGCCGAGCCATGAAGCATTAGTGCCGTTCATTGCAAGACGACTTGATGCCCACGAGAACCGGTAGTCGAAGCCGAGCCAGCGAAGTGGCGCACCGTTGATTTTCGCTCCGACTGACCAAGAAGTGCCGACCGAATTTACCGCACTGTTCTCCGAAATCAGGTGCGATTCATTGCGACTGAATGAACCGTTGATGTTTGCGCTACCTCGCATGAAGTCGAGAGTTTTGCCGATGTTTCCGCTTGCCATAAGCATCTGTCCGTCGCTTTTGGCATCGGCATAGGAATAGACCACATAGTCACCATAAAGTTGCTGTGCCAAAGTGTAAGGGCGATGGCTCCATGACTGCAACACCATAGCGTTTGCGAATATTCCGCGACGGGCATGTTTATAGGATAGTCTGCCGGATACCCGTTGAGAGGATGAATTATAGAAGTCATCGACGCCGCGACGGAACGAGCGATAGTTTGTCATCACATAGCCGGGCTGGATAAGGCTCAGGTCCATCGGTAAACGACCGGCGCCTCCGCTTACACTCATCTCGAATCGGTTGTTGGGTTTCCAGTTCATGCTGAGCGACGGCGAGAAATATACCTCGCTGCGGTTGGCAATAGCCTGGTCGAAGGTATAGTGGGCGAAACTGACAGGAGCATTTAGAGAAAAGTTGACACGTTTCACCCAATACTCGAATTTCGGAGTTGCATAAACTGTGAGATAGTTTGTGTTCAGCACATTCGTCGTCTCACCCGGTATTTCCTCGGGCATATCAGGTAACTGTGTGTTGAGAGAGCGGAAATATCCTTTGACGCCGCCCTCAAGACTGATTGTTATTCCTTTGACAGAGAAAGCGTAAGCGGCACTCTC
The DNA here is from genome assembly GCA_051869575.1 of Prevotella sp. Taxonomy (GTDB): domain Bacteria; phylum Bacteroidota; class Bacteroidia; order Bacteroidales; family Bacteroidaceae; genus Prevotella. The sequence continues at coordinate 1,773 of JBJEAY010000444.1, forward strand.
GTTGGTATAGAAAGCATGGTCTTTTACGTGTTGACGCATAAGTCCGTCATTTATCGACACAGAAAGCGTCTGCGGCAGTGACTCCCATTCATTCTTGCT
>JBJEAY010000445.1:0-1870 GCA_051869575.1 Prevotella sp.
GTCCATAGGACCCGGTCGGTAGAGGGCATTCATGGCGATGATGTCCTCGAAGACGGTAGGTTGCAGTTCGCGCAAGTATTTCTGCATACCCGGCGACTCAAACTGGAATGTGCCTATGGTGCGTCCTTCGGCATACAGTCGGTAGGTGTCGGCATCGTCGATGGGGATATTGTCGAGGTCAATCACCTTGCCTGTTGTTATGCGTATGTTCTCCACCGCCTCCTTTAGGATGGATAGGGTCTTGAGCCCAAGGAAGTCCATCTTGATGAGTCCGGTGGATTCGATAACGTGTCCGTCGTATTGCGTACAATGCAGTTTGTGCCCGGGGTCGTTCTTGTCCTCCGCCACCGACACTGGCACCCAGTCGCTGATAGGGTCGCGGCAGATGATAAATCCGCAGGCATGAATACCAGTTCCCCTGACGGTGCCCTCAAGCATCTTGGCGTATTCCATCGTGTTGCGCAACTTCGGGTCGGCGCTTGCCTCGGCTTCGCGCAGTTCGGGTATGCACTTGATGGCATTGCCGATGTTCATCTTCAGTCCGTCGGGCAGTTTGTCGGGAATGAGCTTACACAGATAGTTTGCCTTGTCGAGGGGCAGTTTCTCCACTCGTGCCACATCCTTGATGGAGTTTTTGGTCGCCATCGTACTGTATGTAATAATGTGTGCACAGTTTTCATGTCCGTATTTCTCTTCCACCCATTCGAGCACCCTTCCTCGTCCGTCGTCGTCGAAGTCGGTATCGATATCGGGCAGTGAGATACGGTCGGGGTTGAGGAAACGCTCAAACAGCAGGTCGTATTTGATGGGGTCGATCTTGGTGATGCCAAGACAGTATGCCACCACCGATCCGGCTGCCGATCCACGTCCAGGGCCCACCATCACTCCCAATTCCTGCTGGGCGGAGTTGATGAAGTCCTGCACGATAAGGAAGTATCCGGGGAATCCCATGGTCTTCATGATGTGCAGCTCAAACTTTATTCTCTCGCTCACCTCGTCGGTGAGTGGAGTGGGGTAGAGTCTCTCCGCACCCTCGTATGCTAATTTGGCGAGATAGTCAGCCTCAAACTTTATGCGGTATAGCTTGTCGATGCCGCCCAATTTCTTGATCTTCTTCTCGCCCTCCTCGCGTGGCAGTTGGTTTTCGCCGTTCTCGTCGCTCGTAAACTCGTCGAAGAGTTGTTCGGGAGTGAATTTCTCCCTCCACTGCTCCTCGGTTCCGAAATCCTCGGGTATGGGGAAGAAGGGCATGATGGGGGCATGCTCAATGTCGTATGTCTCCACCTTGTCGAGTATCTCAAGAGTGTTCGAAAGCGCCTCGGGTATGTCTTGGAAGACATCATTCATCTCCTCTCGTGTCTTAAACCACTCCTGCTTTGTATATAGCATTCGTGTGGGGTCGTCGAGGTCCTTGCCCGTCGATAGACACAGCAGGTGGTCGTGAGCCTCGGCGTTCTCCTGGTCAACAAAGTGTGCGTCGTTTGAGCAAATCACCTTGATGCCGTATTCCTTTGCCAGTTCGAGCAGCACCTTGTTGGCCTTCTGCTGCAAGGGGAATGTCTCCCGGTTGGCACGTTGTGAGGGGTCCTTCACCTCGTGGCGCTGCAGTTCGAGATAGTAGTCGTCGCCAAAGAGGTTGTGATACCACTGCGCAGCCTCGCGTGCTCCCTCGATGTCGTCGTTGATAATCTTCTTGGGCACTTCCCCTCCGATACAAGCCGAGCACACAATGAGTCCCTCGTGATATCGCTCAAGGTCGGCACGGTCGGTACGAGGCCTACCGTAGAATCCGTCAATCCATGAGTTTGACACCAATTTGATGAGATTCTTGTAGCCCTTGTAGTTCTTTGCCAACACAATAAGGTGATAA
>JBJEAY010000446.1:0-1868 GCA_051869575.1 Prevotella sp.
TAGACTACAACTATATAACAAAAGGGGATGAACTCGTTATAACGCCAGAACTACTAACGAATCGCTCCACTGAAGGATGTGAATTTGATGAAGTAAGGTATTATTGGGATGGGAAATTGATAGCGACTTATACGTCATCACCGTTTACGCTGCGATACAAGGTGGATGACGAGATTGAAACCACTCATCAGATTAGCGTTCAAATAGCTTATCATGATATTTTCTCAAAGAATCTGACGTATAATTGGTCTTATTCCAACTATGAGATTCTGTCTTCAGATGATTATTTTTACTCTTGGAGAATTAAGTCAGGTCGTAACGAGTACAAGAATGGCGAGATTGTTTCATTGGTAGCCAAACTATACAAAGGCTCGAACGTCAAAAAAGATTTTGAAATAGAATTATATTTTGATGATGTATTGATTGGCAAATCTTCGTCCTTTCCTTACATATTGGATTACAAACTTACAAACTTGTCAAAAGGCTCTCATGTGTTTAAGGGTATATTTATAACCAAAGAAGGAGATAGTTCATCGAGCCTGATTAACGAGAATAGAATTATAATAACGGAATAGATATGAAAAAATCAGTTTTCTTTTTATTTTCTATTGTCGCTCTTATATTATGCAGCAGCCATGCCAAGTGTAATAATACAATAGACAAAGAAGAGCCATCAATAATATCAGGGGAATACCTTGAAATTATTAATGGGGCCGACTCTATCGTTTGGTATCTTCTTGATCCGATGGCAGAAGATACAGCAAGTGTGGATATTGACAAAAATGGGGAAGTTCTCTTGTGTAGTATCGACACGCTCGAAGAAAGGTGCAATGCATTGAAATCGACATTGACCTATCCAAAGTCTTTTGTGAATAATGGCATGGTCAAAGAATCGACATTTCTTCCTGATATAGCTGTGTGCTTTTATTCCAAGTCGACTGTCGTTACATTTTCCTATTCGTTCTACTGCGATGTTTGCCGGTTCAAATCTGACGGACAATACCAGGATGTAGATGGTGAACTAATTAGAAAGGCTATAATACAGATGGCTTGCGAGGTTTTCCCTAAGGACAGATATTTACGAAACATAAAGAGGAGGGAAAAATGAGACACAAGATATTAACAATCGTTTTTGGCGTAATGTTGGCAAATGTTGCCTGCGGTCAAACTATGCATTCTATTCTGTTTACAAACATGGAAGAACAAGGACGCGAAAGAGACCGTACGGCAGAGTTGAAGCAAATGATGGAATTTTGTACTTCCATAGCGGATGCGTTGGATTTTAGCCATGATTTGCGTTGCCATAGTGGTTCTGAGTTCACATCCACAATGCTTGAACATGAAATTTCAACGCTGAATGTACGGGAAGGAGATGTGGTTCTGTTTTATTATGCAGGGCATGGATGCAATTGGGACGATGACGATTGGCCTCATATGGCTTTGCTGGATAAGCAGTATTGGGAAACCACAGCCTTCTCAAAGCTGAAAAATGTGTGTGGAAAAGCGAAACTGCTACTATGTATCTCCAGTTGTTGTAATATGGATTCAGAAGGACGTAGGCGTGAAAAACAACAATATTCCTCTTTGGACAAGGATAAATCAAAGAAACTGTTCTTGGGATTCGAAGGCAAAAAGGCAATTATTGCTTCTTCAAGCATACGTGGGCAATATACATATAGTTGGTCTTCGGGTTCAATGTTAGGCTCAATATACACAATAAGCCTTCGAAAGACGATAAACGAGGCTCTTGATGGCACTACAAATACGGAATTAACATGGGATGCTATCTTTGAGGCAACTAAAAAACAGACTTTGGCATATACAAATGGCAAGCAACTTCCACAATATAAAATTGAAGTCAATAAGCC
>JBJEAY010000447.1:0-1867 GCA_051869575.1 Prevotella sp.
GAATAGTTAGAGTGAAATAATCAATTCACTCTGTTCGCTACATGCGATAACAATCATAATAGGACTGATATAGTAACTATACTGAACCACTCTATGACGAAGACATAGACTTTTTCTCATTTTTCTTTTTTTTTCTACTCCGGATCTCAGTGGTGTTCCAATGTCAATCCCATTAGTCCTACGACAATGTCGTTTGACAGTGTGGCAAGGCGTATGTACTTAAGATGCTTCTTAGGATTGAGTGGCATTTTGAGTATTACGCCTGCGCCATGATGGATGGAATAGCGGTTGTCGCTACCGATGGGAATGTCGTAGTTAGTCCTCTTCTTTGCTGCCGCAAGTTCCGCAGGCAAAATCTCAGTGGCATTGATGCGTCGCCCTACCTTGCCATTGTCGAAGCGGAAGCGAAGGGGCATCACCGGTGCCGACCAGAAGGCATAGTCGTCAAACACATATTCCTCGTTGATAGTAGGCCAGTTGATGGGGTTTTCGAGGTGCAGGGTGTCAATGCTGCCGTCTTCGTATTCAGCCATTATGAGGGCATTGTCTATTCGGCTCTGCATGTTGTTGGTCGTTCCTGCCAACATCAGATAGGCAGCATTGTATGATTTCGACTTCGGGGAGATTGGGACAAGCATTTCATCGGGATAATTATCCCATAGCGAGCAGAAAACGATGTTTCTGCCTTTGCGCGGAATGAGGAAAGACAATCCCTTTCCAGTGTCATATACTCCAAGACTGTCATTGTCATTAAGTGGTTGGGTGCACATCCTGAGTCCTCTGTCGTCAATGTCTGCCGTCAGTTTGGGATGACACCATTCGCCTATGCCTTGCGTGGGAATCTGCAATGTGGTATATGGTGGACGCGGACTGACATAATTATTGCGGAAGATGTCGTTGACATTGGCATTGTATGCCTTGGATATGTCAACCATCTCATGCCTCTCTGTGGCATTGGGAGTGATGTCCTCCAGTCCCATCTTGCGTATGTAATCCTTGGAGGCGACATCGCTCTTTGCAGGTTGTCTGTCGGCATACACCTTAGGGTGGGGCAGAAGGGTGCGATCCACGATGATGGTTTGTCTTTCGTCAGTTGTCCCTTCTGTATCCATAAAAGCTCCGTTGCCGGCATTTGTCCTGATGATAATCTTCAGCGGTTGGGCAAAGTGTTGTTCTATCTGATAGACGTCACGATTGCCTTCGTGCTTGTATGAATAACTCAGATAAGGAGTGCTTATGCTTGCCTCGTTCCATTCGTCGGGCAATGCGGGCTTAATGATGCACTGTCCGTTGAGTGCATCAGGAGTTATGCCGAAGAGTCCGTTGATAATGGCTCGGCTTGTTATGCCCACATTGTCGCCGAAGTCGCGGTAAGCCTCATTGCGCTCACGGTCGTAGTGGCTTATCTGTCCGAAGTTGCCTGGCGACTTACCGAGGAGCATCTCGTCGGTGAGGTCGCTTTTTAATATTCGGAATCCCTCGTTGTTTCTTCCCGCCTGCAGATAAGCCAATGCCATATTTGCCACCTCCTCGTGTGCCACGTTGTTGGTGCTCCATGCGTATGGCATCCAGTTGGTTGTTGAGAGTGTATATCCAATGGTGTCCTCTTTGTTGATGACGATGGGGATGTGTGGTATGTCACGATCCACGTATTTTGTGGCGAGATATGCCTGTTCGGGAGAGCAAGCCCCACAGTCTATCGGGGTGTAGATAGTCCATAAGGCAGCACTCTTGTGCAGTCTTTTCAGTCCCATGAGGTCTTGATATTCCGCCCAGTGCCCGCGGTCAGCTATCCACAGTCGCTCGTTCATAGCCTTGAGGATAGCCTCTGCCTCCTCTCTGTATGGTTTTCCGTCTTCTCCAATCA
>JBJEAY010000448.1:0-1867 GCA_051869575.1 Prevotella sp.
AAGACGTTTTTCTGCAAAAAACAAATATTATGCCAAAGAAGTTTTATACATCCATACCCTCAGGCTACGCCGTATGTCAGCATAGCGACTGTCAGATGGCAGACACTTGTCTGCATCAGATAGTGTATCCGACGATGTTGGAAAAGAACGACATCCTCAGTGTGGTTAACCCTGGCAGGTGCGGCAAGGACGCCAAGTGCAAGTTCTATCGCAGCAATAAGCCTATCACCTACGCCCGCGGCTTCGCCCACTTTCAGAAACGTATGTTCCCCGAGCAGTACGACCGCTTCTCGATGATACTCATGGGCAAGTTCGGACGCAATGCCTATTACGAGCGTCGCAGGGGCGACACTGCCCTCACTCCCCAGGAGCAGAGGATAGTGCTTGATGCCTTGAAGAAGGCAGGCGTGACTGAGGAGATGAAGTTCGACAGTTATGAAGAAAACACCAACTGGTATGATTAAACCAGTACTCATACTAAGATTACAGCAGTACTCTTACTAAGATTACAGCAGTACTCATACTAAGCATACTCCAGTACTCCGGTCAGAGTACTGGAGTACTCAGACCAAAATACTGGAGTACTCCTGCGGGAGTACTGCCACAAGCATAGAGTATCGTTAAGTCATAAGGAATAGGTATCTCGGATTTTTTATTAATTCAGCATTTATCATCGTTTTGTGCAGCATTCCTGCATAAAACGGATTATTTTAGATAAATAATATAAAAAAAGAGGTGTATCTTTGGTTGTATGCGTATTTTTCACTAATTTTGCAGATAGAATTAAAAGAATCCGAATATGCCTACAAACAAGAATGCTCAATTGAGATATAAGATATTGGACCGCTGCTTCAGCGACTTCTCCCGAAAGTATGAGATTGACGACCTCTTGCAGATTGTCAATGAGGTGCTATATGATGTGGAGGGAAGTGTGGTAAGCATTCGTCAGATACGCGATGACATAAGGAACATGCGCGACCGTATGACCTACAATGCCCCAATCAAGGCATACCAGTATGACGGCAAGAAATGCTACTATCGTTATTCAGAGCCTGACTTCACCATATTCAATAATGAACTCACGGCTGAGGAGGTGGCTTCGCTCCGCTCCACTATAGACTTGCTCAGCCGTTTTCGTGGAGTGCCAAGCAATGCATGGCTCGAGGACGTAATATCCAATCTTGAAATACGTTTTGGAGTGAAGCCTAATACAGAGAATATCGTATCATTTGACAATAACGACCTATTGAAGGGAACTGAGTTTTTGGGTGAGCTTATAGATGCCGCAATAAACCATCAGCCTTTGAATGTCGAATATTGCACATTTGCAGGCAATGAGCGGACTACGATTATTCATCCCTACCATATCAAACAGTTCAACAACCGTTGGTTTCTTATCGGACTACAGGAAGGCACTCATGGCAACTATATCACCAACAAGGCGCTCGACCGCATAGTGAAGTTCTCGCGGGCCAATGTGCCATTCATTCCCAATACCGACATTGATTTCAACGAATACTTCAAGGACATCATTGGAGTGACTCTGCCGGAGGACCATCCCGAGCCAGAAGAGGTGTTGTTGAAGTTTGATGAAGCCCGCTTCCCCTACGTGGTCAACAAGCCCATCCATCCGTCGCAGGAAGTGACAGACGAAAAAGAGCATATCATCAAGCTGGCAGTCCGCCCAAACAAGGAACTCGAAGCAAGAATATTCTCTTACGGAAATCAAGTGGAAGTGCTCAAACCAGAGTGGTTGAGGCTGCAAATAGCGGAAAAATTTAGGGAGATATTAAAAAAGTATTCATCTGTGCAGGAAGGCTGCAACATATAACGATAAATTCGCACACGAAAGAATGACAAGAGAAGC
>JBJEAY010000449.1:0-1859 GCA_051869575.1 Prevotella sp.
GTGGGACTGTTGGGAGCCATGACCGATGCGCCCGCAGCGAGCATACTCATCGGCGACAATATCTTCAGTGAGTACAAGGGTGCATTCACAGAAAACTATGTATTGCAACAAATAGTCTCTATCCCCGACCGCCCGACATATTATTATAGCAAGGACAATTCCACCCAGGAACTGGACTTCATAGTGCAGAAGGATACAACAATATATCCTATAGAAGTGAAGGCAGAGGAAAACGTGAAGTCAAAATCTCTTGCTGCATGTATCACCCATGATTTCAAGGACTACAACCTCCATGGCATCCGCTTCTCCATGAAGGGTTTTAAGGAACAAGACTGGATGACAAACATTCCCCTTTATGCAGTAAGAGCTTTCATCATCTGATAAGATTATTAACCTTAACGCCGCAAGGTTATTATTCTTAGTGGCGCAAGGTTAATAATCTTATCGTGAGCGAAGCTATGTTAATCTGAAATACTGAATTTCTTAGAGAACTTTTTGTTCTTATTCCTTATAGAGATTATATATGTGCCAGAGTTTACACCATTTATGGTAAACGTGTTTGTATCTATAGTCCCTTGTTGAATGCTTTTACCATCTATAGAATAGAATTCCCAATTTGTAAAATTGTCAATAGAACTTATATTGACTTGAATAGTATTGTTGTTTTGAACAATGTTAATACAATCTTCGCTTCGTACAGATGATATGGCAGAAATATCTTGTTGCCATTAGTTCCTGTGAATTCAACCCCCTGTACATCATTACGGGTTGACACACTATATGAACAGTATGTTTCTAATTCTTTGAATTGTTCTAATGTTGGAACGTCGTAGTTGGAGCCAAGTGCATCAATTACATCATTGGAAGAGAAATCTCCAAGATAGTATTCCCCGAAGTCGGTAGGCTGTTCTGCCCCAAGATTGCAACATGACCATAACGTTCCACTGGGAAGTCCTAAGTCTATGACATGTGGGTGTTTATCATTTGCACATTGTGAATATACATTTATCACGCATAACTGTATCAATAATAAGATAAATATCTTTTCATATATTTGGAATAAAAAAGGCGTGCAACCATTCTGTTGCTTGCCTTCTACAAAGGTTACCGCCAAGTGACCACACGTACAACAAGCACAGAATAGTCCACGCCTATAGAGCGTGAACTTCCAGTCTGCTTGTCCTCGTACGTTGAATATTGGCGGTATTCGAAAGAAAGAGAACAAGAGCTAAAAGCTCAATATATTATTTTATGTCCTTTATCAAGTTGTCAGAACGGAAACGCCGAGTTAATGATTTTGAGGCTTGTGCCTCATGATTGTTTTCTCTCATTGGGATGTCAGGAAGCCTTTGGCTCTGATATCCCTCCTGCGTTTCTGTTTTTCTTTAATGTCTGTTTCTTGTTATTCACTTTTTAATTCAACCTTGTATTCTGTCTATGTCCCTATATTATAAATAGGTAGTAGGAATGAATACGTGTTCCTACATGTTATCTTTTGCCAACGGCATCAAGTCGAAATACATCAGGCGAGTGTTTAAGGGTCTATCCTCAGCGATGTGATGGTATTCCCATCATCAAGATAACTCATAATCTGTCAAGATGAGATTTTGCAAGCATTTTACGTACTCGTTCTATTCCTCTGTCATATCGTTCCCTAACGGCTTTTTCTTCCTCAGGAGTGCGATTAAGGAATTTCTCATAATTAGCCTGTGCCTCAGCTTCGAATCGCTGAGCCACTTCGCCAGTCAGCACTGGTATGGATGCTATAGGTAGTGCCATATCTTTTCTGTCTTTTATAGTTCAACCTAATATATTACTCTGCAAAGATACGCATTTTTATTCTAACTACAAAACATTTA
>JBJEAY010000450.1:0-1853 GCA_051869575.1 Prevotella sp.
CTTTTTTTGTTTCTTTTCGTCATATTATTGACATAAATCAACGACTATCTCGCCCAAAAGCGATAAGTAATGTCGGTAAATCCATCTCCCGACGCCTTCTTGTAAAGGCGCTGGTTGGTGGTGCGGTCCTTGAGACATCCCTTGTCGGCGATGTAGGGTCCGAGCTTCACATAATCGAAATTGCATTTCTCCACCTTTGCCGACAATTTGCTGCGCCCGCTATACCATCCTATACGCATGGCGGGATGCTCGCGGCGCAGGAACCGGGCAAGGATATTGACGTATTCTGGTTCGGCATCGCCGCCCATAAAGCACACACAAGTGATGTCGTTGGCATAGAGCCTGACAAGACGGTCGAGCTCCATGGCCGTGAGCGGTGTGCCGATGTTCTCCCACAGGTATTGACTATGACAGCCCGGGCAGCGACACGGACAGTTGGAGAGGTTGATGGAGAGGGTGACCTCGTCGGGTATCTCCTGAAAGACCACCCCCGTATTCACATATTTCAGCATAAAAGAACTTTAATATTTTAATTCTTTAATTTTTTAATATTTTAATTCTTTAATTCTTCAAAACCGCATAGTGCCTGCGTCCCGCCTCCTGCTGGCGTGCCTCGGAGAAATTGCTGACGCGCTTGAGATAGCCAATGATGCGGGTCATATAGTCGATGTTCTTGGAATGGCAGTGAGGACATTCATGCAGATAGCGCTTGTCGATGGTGCCGCAGTCGTTGCAGATGGTGTTGGGCACGTTGAAGGTGAAGTAGTTGCAACCTTCGCGCGCTGCCACCTTGAGCAACTGGCGATACTGCTGCTTGGAGAGATGCTCCTCGAGATTCATGTGGAGAGCCGAACCGCCAGTGAGGTGCTCGATATAGGGAGCGCCATGGAGCTTGAACTTCTCGATGATGTCGGTGTTGGGATCCTCGACGATATAGAAATAGCTGTTGTAGCAGTCGCGCGGAACGAAATATCCGTCTTCCCTATCCCACTTGGCATGCTTCACGCCCACATTCTCGGCTGGTATCATCTCGCAGTTGAAAAGCACGTCCTTGGTGCGATAGAGCTTGTTGTATTTCTCGACAAGTCCAAGTACGGTCTGCACAAACTTGAGATAGTCGGGATTGTTGGAGATCTTGAGTCCACAGAACTCTGCCGCCTCTACAAGTCCGTTGACACCGATGGTGAGATACTGGCGCGACATATTGATATATCCGGCGTCGAAGAGCGGCAGCATGCCATGCGACTGAAGCTCCTTGAGATTCTCGTTGTATGCCAACTGCACCTTATGACAGAGGTCGATCACCTGAGAGAGATACTCCTTGTAGTCGATCTTGTTGTTGATGGCATACTGGATGCAGCGGTTGAGATTGACGGTGAGCACGCTCTTCGAACCGGTGGATACGCCTCCGGCACCGAGGGTGTAGCTGAACCCGATGTCCTGAATCTCATTGCGCAGGCGGCAGCAGCTCGACAGCGAGTCGGCATTGTCGCTCATATAGGTGAAGAAGGAATGTCCCTCGCTGTACATCTCGGCAGTGAAATCGCCCCACTCCTCATCGATAACATCGCCATCATGGCTGAGCAGAGCCATGGTCTCGACGGGGAAGGTGAGCACGGTCTTGGTGCGCTCCTTGTTAAACCACTTCATGAATCTCTTCTGTAGCCACGACAGACCCTCCCAGTCGGGCTGTGTGCCGTCGGGGAAATAGAAATTGCCGAAGAGGCTCTCGAAATAGGGCTTGTCATAATAGGCTATGTTCCAGAACACTGCCTGATAGTTGCGCGCTCCAGTGGGCTGGTTGATGGAATAGACAATCTGCTCGAAGCAGTCGGTGATAATCTTGTCGATGG
>JBJEAY010000451.1:0-10227 GCA_051869575.1 Prevotella sp.
AAGCAGATTATCGACAACAACGGATATGTTATTACCGGGTTGAAAGACTTGGAGCCTACCATCAACAACGACCTCGACTTCATGAAGCGCTTCGGCACACTGCGGGCGTCATTCGTTTCAACTGGCGTTGACAAGACATTGGTGCTCTATGGACTCGTGGTGAAGATTGCCGAATTGTGCAAGAACCACGGCAAACTGCTCACCGACAACGAGCGCGCCACTTGCGACAAAAGTCTTTCAGAACTCATAAAAAACAACTCCTTGGGCGATCCATATATCTCCGGAATGCTTGAGGAGGCAAGGATTGCGCTAAAAAAATAATATTGTTTTATTCAGCTGGAAACGTCCGCTGTAGGGTCTTACACGAGGTAAGACCCTACAGCGGACAGATTCCACGTTTTTTCTACTCCACGATTTTTCCGTCGAAGAGCTTAATCACTCGCTGTGCCATTGAGGCATCGCGGTCGCTATGGGTAACCATAACGATAGTTGTACCCTCGCGGTTTAGCTCGGTGAGGAGCTTCATCACCTCAATACCGTTCTTCGAGTCAAGATTACCCGTAGGCTCGTCGGCGAGTATCATCTTCGGACCGAACACCACGGCACGGGCTATTGCCACTCGTTGCTGCTGACCTCCCGAGAGCTGATGGGGGAAATGCTTGGCACGATGACTTATCGCCATGCGCTTCATTATCTCCTGCACCTTCTGCTTGCGCTCCTTGGCGGGGATATTCAGATATGTCAGAGGCAGCTCGATGTTCTCCTCCACGTTCAACTCGTCAATCAAGTTGAACGACTGGAACACGAAACCGATTTGTCCCTTGCGCACATCGGTGCGGTCTTTCTCCTTTAGGGCATCGACAGGCTTCCCGTCGAGCCAATACTTTCCGCCTGTGGGATTGTCGAGTAGTCCGAGGATGTTGAGCAATGTCGATTTGCCACATCCCGAGGGACCCATAATAGCCACAAACTCGCCGTCCTTCACTTCGAACGACACTCCATTCAATGCAATAGTCTCCACCTCTTCCGTGCGGAACGACTTTGATAAATTCTCTACTTTAATCATTGCTTTATTTCTATCATTAATTATCCTTAATATGTTTTATCGGATTCTCATTCGCCGCCATCCAGCTCTGTATTATCGTGGATAACAACGAGATGAGGAAGCATACAGCACCTGCAGCGAGGAATATCCACGGCGAAAGGCTGATGCGATAACTGAACTGCGAGAGCCAGTCGCTCATGAGATACCATATCACGGGCACGGATATTATGAAGGCTACAGCCACATAACCGAGGAACGTGCGGATGAGCTTGCGGCACACCTGCGAACTCGACGAACCGAATACCTTCCTTACGGCTATCTCCTTCTGACGCTGCTGAATGAAATAGGTGGACATGGCGACGAGACCCAACAACGACACAAGCAATGCCATTGTTGCAAAAAGAGAGACGATATGCGACAAACGGATTGACTCTGTATAATATGCCGATATTTGCTGGTCGATGAATGGGTACTCGTCGGGCATGTCGAAGTTATACACCTTTTTATATATGTCCTTTATCTGGTCGAGAGACTCAACGGGATTACCCGTGATGAGGATGGAAAAATTCCACGGATATGCCACCTTGTCCACGATGAAGATAATCATCGGGTGAGTTTCCGCCTCTATGTTCCTGATATGGAAATCTTCGAGCACTCCGCAGGCATGAGGATTTATGTCTTTGCCTCTGTCGCCTAACATATATTCCCAATGCAGCTCGTAAAACTCGTTACCCATCTCGCGTAATGTCTGCTCAGTAACGTATAGCTTGATGTTGCTACCGTCGGTGTTCTCCTTTTTCGGATTTAAGCCATACATCTCCAGGAAGTTTCGGTCGCCAAACAGGATTTGCAGACTTACGGTTTTCTTCGAGTCCAAAGTCATGGTGTTGTTGTTGCCTCCGTTGCTTGGGGTACCTGCCGATGCGCTCACAAGTTTCACGCAGGCGAGTTTCTCCACCTCCTTGCAGAAGGTAGATGCATGAATGCTGTCGCCTGGGTTTCCCAACACCACGATATTGTCCTTGTTGAATCCCATAGGCGCATTGATGATGTGGCGCATCTGCAATGACATGGTCAGAGCCACGGCAATCATCACAATGGTTACGGTATTCTGCAAGACGATAAACACCCTACTGAACAACATTCGCGTATGGTGGGCAAATGTGCCACGAACCACCTCTATCGGTTGCGCCCTCGATATTACCACGGCGGGAACAATGCCAGCCAAAGCTCCTAACAACAGGGCGAACATCAACACGCCACTAATACTAATCGGAGTGAGCGCATCGGCAAGCAGCAACTTTGTTTCGAGCAACTGCGAGAAGAACGGGGCGAAAGCGGCGGCAAGCAAAAGGCTCAATAAAAGCGAAAACATACTGAGCATTATGCTCTCCGACATCAGCCGCCGCATGATTCCGCTGCGATGACTGCCCAGAAGCCTACGCATAGCCATCTCGCGCGAACGTCTGCCCGACTGCGCCACTGTGAGGTTTATATAGTTGAACACTGCAAACAGCAACACGACAAGACACGATGCAAACAACATCTTTACGAGCTTCAGACTGCCTCGTGAGGTATGCCGATTGCAATCCTGTATCTCTGAGAAATACTGCTCGGAGAAGGGCAGTACAATCGCCTTCGATGGTCTGTCCTTCAACTGGAATATCCAGAAGAACTCCTTGAAATACTGTGTCATGTCCGCAGCCTTTGCCCTTAGGTCGGTGTTAGGCTTTGTCAGCACGTAGAGATTTGCTCCCGTTGCATTGTTCATATTCTCTACAAGAGACAGATTCCTTACATGCTCAAATCGGCAAACGAAGTCGGCCTTCTGCAGCGAACTGTTCTCCATTTCCTTCATCACTCCCGTCACCTTCAGCGTCTTATCACTATAAGCCGACTTCACATGCTTGCCTATCGGGTCAGCATCGCCGAAGAGTTGTAGTGCAAACTCCTCTGTCACCACGCAGTCATCCTTTCCACGCAGCACACTCCTGCGGTCGCCCCTGAGCAGTTCGAAGTCGAACATCTGGAAGAAAGTGGAATCCACATACAAGGCATGTTTCTTCAGCAACTGGTCGTCGTTGAGATGCACCAGCGTCTCGTCCCTTGCCACTCCGCAAGTCATCTCAATCTCGGGATAGCGGCTCTTCAGGTATGGCGCCACCTGGCGCGATATTCCAATCACCTTGTCGTCACCACCCATGTCGATGCCCAAGGTATAGATCCTATCCGCCTTTGAGTGTTGCTTATCCACCCTATACTCCTGCCACACATACACGCCAATCAGCATCACGAACATCAGCGAAACGGAGAGTCCGAAGACGTTGATGGCGGTATATACCTTGTTTCTTGATAGAAACGTAATATAAGATTTAATGTTTACTTTATTCATCCTTTAAATATTTTACAGGATTTCCATTCGCTATTTTATAACTATTTATAACCACTACCGCCACTACCAAGACAAGGAGAACGATAAAACTTGTCAGGAAAACGAGTGGCGATAGGATTATTTTCTCACTGAACGCCGTGAGCCACTGATTGGAGAGCACTACGGCGGCAATGCAACCCATTGCGAGCGATGGCACTGCTATCCACAGGATGGAGCGGACGAAGATGGATAGTATGTCCATCACCTTTGCACCGTTCACCTTCCTTATGGCTATCTCCTTGCGACGGCGGTTCACCTCGTCGATGGTGTAGCCCACAAGTCCTATCAGGGCAATAAGAAACGTCACCACGCCAGCCGCCATCACCACCTTGCGCAGCGAATCTACATCCCGATAACTGTCTCCTACCAACGAGGGATATGTCACCACCTGCACATCGCGCCCTGGGCAAAGCCTCTCCACTGTGCGGCGAACGGCTTTAATCGAGGCCTCATCCAAACGGAGCAGGCGCACCAAGATGTAGGGATTGTTCTTGCGGTTGTAGAACATCACGCTCGGACGGGTGTCGGGGTTGGTGATATTGCCGATGTGTATGTTCTCATACACACCACAGATCGTAAAGAGGTCGTTCAATTCCTTACTATGCTCACTGATAAAAACCTTCCGCCCAACGGCACTGCCCTTCCAATGCAGCATCGAGTCCATCTTTACCACAAAACTGCGACTTACCATCACCTCACGCATAGTGCTGTCGGAGTTTTCCGTAAATGTCTTTCCGTCTATAACTTTTATGTTCATCAACTTCATATAGCCGTTGCCCACATAGTAAAGGTCGGCAATATTAAACAGGTTGCGTGAGTCGCCCGGCACCTGTACATTGTTGCCGCTGGCAAAGTCGAGAGGCAGGCAGGTGCTGCTCGACACAATCTCCACCTCAGACAATCGTGCCAATTCGTCTTCGCACTTCGAGTAGTTCTCGTCCTGTTGACCTCCGTTCACTGCCACCACAACCAATCGGTCGAAGTCGTAACCCATGTATTTGTCCATCATCATAGAGTATTGCTGATGTATAACAACGAGCATTGCCACGAGCGTAGCCGAAGCCACAAACTGGAATGCGAGCAAGGCAAGTTTCCAGCGACGGCGCGACGTATGATAGCCGCGGAACGCCGATGTGACGGGAACACTTGAGTAAAGCCATGCCGGAACCACGCCGCCCACAACGAGTATAGCCAAGAAAATGGCGGCAAGAATCCATGCCCCGCGATTCAGCACAACCACCTCCACGGGTGCGCCAAGAAGATGCTCAATACTGCCCTTGCATACAAATATTAATAATGTGGCAAGCACAGAGGCGATAATCAGGTGGACGAGTGTCTCGGAGAATGTCATGGAGAGCATATTCCTATTGCCAGCTCCAAAGCATTTCCTCACTGCCATCTCGCGACCGCGCGTCAACACGTTGCCTATGATAATCAGCAGATAGTTCATCAACATCGAGAACAGCAACACGGCTGCCAACACCGACAGCAGCATCACCATGGTCTTGGCGAATTCGCTCTCCATGTGTACCTCGTTGGCTTTCACGAGATAGTAGTCAAGCTCGCATCCCGCTTCCTTCAGCATTTTCTGGTCAACATTCCCCTCAATCATCTTCTTCACGCCAGCCTTTATTTCTTCAGGCTTTGCACCCTCGCGCAGTCTCACATATCCTCGATAGCACTCGTTGCCCACCCAGTTGTTGGGCGAATCCCAGTCGCTTACCTTGTTCCACGTAGCCATCGAGCAAAACAGGTGTTGGTCGCGAAGGTCTGAACTCAGAGGGAAATTCTCATAAACCGCACCGATGGTCAATGACACCGATGGGAAGTCGCGCGAAGTGATTCTCATTCCCACCGCCTCATCCACACCACCAAGACGCTCAGCCAAGTCGCGGCTCACGGCACAATAGAACGGTTGCGAGAGAGCCTTCTTGGCGTCGCCAGCGACAATCGTCTGCGGGAAAACATCAAACAAGCAACTGTCCGCTATCATGCACCGCTCCATTATCCGCTTGTCACCGGCGGCGATAAACTGTCCCTTATCAAGCAATTCGCGCCATCGGGTTGCAGCCTCCACCTGCGGACAATATTTCCGCAGTCCCATTGCCGTGGCACCTGACGTAAATCGGCTCGTGCCCTCCTGTCCGTTAATCATATAAGACATATAGACCCTGTAAGTCCGCTCATGCCCCTCAAACCAAGTGTCGTAGTTCTTCTCATACCACACCTCGGCAATCATCACCGACCCGAGTGCCAAGCCCACGGCGAGGCACACAATCTTCACGACGTTATGCTGCCCTCGCCGCCCAAGATTCCGTATAGCATTAATTATCTCTTTCACCCTTAATCCTTTAATTATTTAATATTTTAATTCTTTAATTGCTAATAACCAGCGCCTCATTATCCTTAAATGCCTCATATCCACTTACGATAACCTTCTCCCCAGGCTCCAGTCCTTCTAGCACCTCGTAGTACTGCGGATTCTGCCTTCCAATGCGAATATTCCTTCTATAAGCCTTGTCCCCACTTCCGTCGAGCACGAAAATCCAGTTGCCGCCTGTGACGGAATAGAATGTGCCTTTGGGTATAAGTACTGCCTGCTTCGACTCTCCAAGTTGGAGATCGATGTAGTAGGTCTGGCCAGTGCGGATGTTCTTCGGACGCTCGCCGTTGAAAGTGAAATCAATCTTAAAGCGTCCCTCTTTTACCTCGGGATATACCTTCCTTACACAGAGAGTATAGCTCTTGCCGCCCTGTGTGAAAGTGGCGGTAAGACCTTGGTGAACGCGGTCGATATAGTGCTCATCCACCTGCGCCCTCACCTTATAGTCAGACAGGTCGTTCACCACGCCAATCTTCTGTCCAGCACCAACGCTCTGTCCTAATTCAACGTCGAGCAGTCCCACCTCACCGTCGGTCTGCGCCTTCACCTCAAGTCGCTCCTTGCGCTGGCGCACAAGCACTACGTTCTTCTGCATAGCGGCGAGGTTGTCGCCCATCTGGTCCACCTGCGACTGGCGAAGTTGGGCATCCTTCTTCAGTTTCTGTTTTACAAGGGCGAGGCTCTTATACGCCAACTCATATTCCTCCTTAGCTTTGAGATAATCCTCGCGGCTCACGAGACGCTCCTTATACAGTTTCTCCTGATGCTCATAAGCACGACGCTTTGTAGTCACGTCTTGCTCTAATTGCACCTCCTCCTTTTGGTTAGCCAACTTGTCCTGCTCCATGGTGATATGCGTGTTGCGCAGCATGTTCTGCTTCTCGGCGAGTTCACTCTCCGCCTGCAGAATCTCAAGGTCGAGATTGGTATTCGAAAGTCGCACGAGCACGTCGCCCTTCTTCACCGTCGCTCCTTCCTCCACAACACGCTCCAAGACAATACCACCCTCTTGAGGCGACACCTGCACCACCTGTATAGGCACCACCTGTCCATCCACCGACACATAGTCGTTGAACTCCTTCTTCTCTACATTGCCGATACTCAACCCTCGTCTCTCCACCTTCAATGTAGAGGCGAAATTACCCGTGGCAAGCCACACGAGCACAGCCACAATCACAGTGCCACCGCCAATCCAAGGCCAGTATTTCTTAGGCACCCAATACTTTTTCTTTTCGATCTTTATGTCCATAACTTCTAATTCCTAATTTCTCATTCATCATTCCTAATTCCTCATTCCTAATTCCTAATTCCTCATTCCTCATTCCTCATAATATTCCACCAGCCTCTTCTTTATCTCCGCCATCAGCCTTGTCTGCAGCAGCCTCACCTTTGAGTTGTGCAATGTCTGTGCCGACGTATGGAGGTCAAAAGTGGAGAGCATTCCTTCCTCATATTTTCGCGAGTTGAGATGATGGGCGATGGAGTCGTTGGCAACCTTACGCTCCATCAGCACCACCTCTTTTATATATCCGTCGCGGTCGAGCACCGCCTGACGGTAGTCACTGTTAATCTTGAGCATCGTCTCCTCGCGCTCTATCTCAGCCAAGCGCACGTTATTGCGTGCTTTCTTCACATTCTTTATTGCTGAGAAATTAAAGAGAGGGATAGACAGCGAGGCATATACATACTCACCAAGATTATCCTTCATCTGCCGCGAGAATGACGTGCCAAGGGCATCCGACGAAAGATTCTTGTAATATCCCGTAGATACTCCGCCGCCAATAGAGATAGAGGGCCACAACCGTCCGCAGGCAATCTTATAGTCAAAGCGAGAGATAGCGAGATTATTCTCCGCCTCAAGCCCTCTCCTTGCCAAAAGCCCACCTGCAGCTTCCGCCTTGAGTCCGCCTCCACCCTCAAAATCAGTCGTCAGCCCCTGTGCTCGAAGCGTCAGCTTCGAGTCTATCGGTGCTCCCATCGCCTTCATCAGCTCTACCCTCGCCTTCTCCGTTGCCGTGTGCTGATGTTCCACCTGATATTCATCCTCAGCCACCTGTGCCTCTATCTGCGCCACGTCAGGATAGCTCTTCTCGCCCAGCTCCTCCATTCTCCGCGTCTTCTCAAGCAGCGAGCGACTGTCAGCCAATTTGTCCTCGGCAATACGCAGCGCAGCCTCGTTATACACTGCATCCACATATCTCTCCATCACCTCGATAGCCTTCTCGTCCTTGGCAATATCGAGGGCATTGTCGCTTCGTCTCACCGCAAGACGCGCCTTGCGGAATGCATTCCACGTCTGCGCCCCGTCGAAGAGCGTCAGCGAACCGCCGACGGAATAACTGTTGTTGAACGTCGTGATAGTGTTATACGTGTTAGTCTCGGGATCCACATTACGTCCCCACGAGAACTGCGCCCCCACATTTGCCGACACCGACGGCATAAATCCGCCAATAGCCACACCGCGCTCTTGGCGCGCATTGTCAGCCTCCACCACTTTCTTCCTTATGTCAGTGGCATGCGTCATGGCATAGTCAATACATCTGTCAAGAGTCCATATCGACGTATCTGGCTGCACCACATTCTTCTCAACCGTCTGCGCCATTAGCGATGATGCAAACATCAACGCCGTTCCGACACTAACTGTTGTCAATAATCCTTTTATCTTCATATCTCAAATCTAATTTTCTTCATTTAAAAACATGCCAAAACCGTGCCAAAAACATAACTCACTGAATACCAACACCTATCGAAAGGGCACAAAAAAACTTGTGTCTAAAAAATGGACACACAGTGTACATTTTTTAGACACAAGCAATACTAACAACTTGTCAACTTGTCAACTCGTCAACTTAAAATCATTTATACCAATTAGCGTTTTCCTTTCCTTCAGTTTCCACCCACTTCTGATATTTGGGATACATCTGTTCGAGAGTCTGTCCCTCGTTGGCGATGTCGAAGAGCTTACCCATCTTGTCAATCTGTTGTCCACTGAGGAAGAGAGCGTATGGATAGTTTCCATGTCTCACGTAATAGATACCCTGTTCAGGTTTCGACAGGTCGTCACCCTTACCGAAGTAGTCATAGTTCATCTTCGGTGTCGGTTCCTGCCCCTTGGCATGCACCTCCCAGTTCTTGTCACCCTCCTTGCGATAGAGGAACACATCGACATAGCTCTCGTATTTCTTGTAGTCACTCTCGTAATACAGAGGCACGCCCTCAGGCACATGGATAAACTCCACGGTATATGTTACACCCGGATTCTTCTTTGTGTCGGGGATGACATAATATATCTGATTCTCCTTGTCATACTCCAACTGCTCCGTAGCTTCCTTGCCACCGATATACAGTTTCACGTCGTAAGGTACGTGATAGCCATAAACATACTGCCCGCTGATTTCGCGATAACCATTATTTGGATTCACAGCCACACGCTTACCGCCGGTGAGTCTGAATGCAATACCATTCTTCTTAGTGGCAAAGTTGTTGCGTGCCTTGAATGAGAATGTCTCGCCGTATGTGTCGTTCCATTGGTCCTTACAAATTCCGTGAATATATTCCACACAAGCATCGTTCATGTCATAGTCTCCCTGCTGTGGCCACAAGTCCTCGAAGAGATATGTGCCCTGGAGCGTCTCATAGGTTTTGATATAACTTGTATTGTCGTTATTTCTCCTCAGATCAATGGTGGAGATGTCATCTGTAACGGCAGCCACAGGGTTAGTGCCGATTGCCACTACCACGTCCGAGAAGTTTTGGTCGTAGCCCTTATTGTCCTCAAACTTATAGTCATCCTCGAACGAGCAAACGATGAATTTCTTGTCATTGGTATAATACGATGCAACAACAGGCAAGTCAGTAGGATTACCGTTTTGGCGCACCGAAAGTGTATTCAACGTTGCCGAACGATAATAGCGGTTTTGATTTAAATAACTTTTTGTTGAATTATACTCATATTCCAATCTCTTGCTCCATGCGTTCGTGGCAAGCACGAGTCCCACCTTATATCCGGCGGGGAACACGTCTGTAGCTCCCTCCTGACTGTCTTGTGCTATCTTCGGATAATACTTCAGTTTGACTGAGGTCATACGATTCACTCCTGCTTTCTGGCGGTCAACGTCCATCGACATCTTTTCCCACTTACCATCCTGGGTATTCGGGAATATCATGATGACATTGGCGTCCTCAAGGCTCTTTGGCTCCTGTCCCACCTTATAGTAATAATAGCCCATGGAACAGTTCCAGCAGGTGTTGCCGCCAAGATATGTGATTACCACCTCTGCCGGATCCTTTATTTCGAGGTCAGCTGCATTGCGGTATTTCTGCGGACAACTCTTATTTACATTCATTACCTCTGTATGAAGCGTATAA
>JBJEAY010000452.1:0-1845 GCA_051869575.1 Prevotella sp.
AGTTTTTTGGGGTGGAGAAGTAGAGCCTCTCCACCATAATGTTTACTCTTCTTCGAGTTCATCAAGTCCCATCATATCACGGGCATCTTGCATCGTGTTGTCATCAATTACCTGACGCTCTTCTTCCGACATACTTTCGTATTCTTCGTCAGAAACATCATAGCCTAATCTGTCGTCTCTCATGATTTTACACCTCCCTTCTGTCGTTATCTGGGTTATTTATATTTCTGATAAAATTGATCAAGTCTTGGTCTTTCAAAAGCCTGCGACTCGACTCGTGACGTACATAGAGCTGGTTGCCGTTCAAGAAGACTACTCCTTGTTTCCATGCGGGCACGTCTATTCTAAAGAACAACTTCTCGTCTATGGTCTTATACCATGTGGTCTTTAAACTGTTTACGAATTGGAAGTTGTTGAATGCAACGTGCATGAGATTAATGAAGTCCGCCTCGAAGTCGTTCCTGTTTTGAAATGGAGCTTCATTTTCCAACTCTTCCTCTACTCCGCTGACGGTACCATCGTTCTTAACGCCGATATAAATGATTCCATCCACGCGCGAGTTCCCGAATGCGCATATTTCGGAGAAGATGTTGTTATACTGAGTCATCCGCTCATTTGCGACCTTCATCGGACAATGTAGGAACGACGATTTGTATTCAATCTGGAATCCTTCCTGTTTGGGAAGCATACGGTCTGAAATGCCGAGGATGTCTAACAGCCTCTGACGAAGCATGGTCTCATTGCCAGATTGTTGCAGTTGCATTATCTCCCACAACTGTTCCCGCGTACAAGTCTCAGAAGCCCGTTTCAGTAGTTCGTCGATGGTTATAGGACTGAACAACTGTACCCCCTCAAACAAGCTCTCTTTATTCATCTTCCTTGCAAGGGTTTTCGAATTGAGCGGAGTGGGTCTTCTCTTGTATTTCGGACCAGGAAATGTTTTCCCCGTCAATTCATCATAAGACAATTGTATGATAGCACCAATTTTAGGCAGTCCATTCTCGTCTATGATGTCACTTGGGAGTTCCACGAAGCTATAGATGCACCACCATGGGCACTCTCCATCTGCGCCATTCTCCTTTTTGTACTTAATATACAGAGAGTTATGCCTTACTTCCGTCTCTGTAATTAATGACTGATAGTTTATTCTTGACATAATATTAATTTAATTTTTACCAATGACCACCAGCCTGCTTATAGCGAGATTTGGATTTTAATTATTGACCGGTCTTGCATTTCCACCTCTCACACCTTTGCGCTTAGGTTATAGTCAAGTTTATGGACATTGGCAATTAATTAAACAATTAGCTTCTTTATCAATGAAGCCGTTTCTTTACCTTAAGCAGATAGCATTAATTATGTCTTGATATCTACTAATCAATGCCCATCCTCCTGTTATAAGGAGCAATGCTCTAATGACCAGTGCTGTTTTCAGAGAAAATGGGACTCCAAAAACACGGCAAACATACCACATAAAGTCTGCTGCTGTTATAGACTTTTTGAATACCAATAATGCCTCGAATACTACGACTATTCCGTAGGCAAAAATGAAAAATGAAATTATATTCATAATTATAATATTTTGTGTCCTCCAATGAAGGACTTGTTAATAATAAGGTGCAAAAAGCACCGACCTCAATTTTTGAAGTCGGTGCAAATGTAGTTGATTTTTCGAAGTGAATTCTTACACGTAAATTAAATTTTGGAATTTTTAATATTGTGGTTCTACTAATTCGACATATTATTGTATTTCGGCTCTTATTTCCAATATCATATTGCAAGTTGAAGATAAAACGTAGTGGGCTTCGTGACTGATACGACTTGCGAATTGAATGGGAAAGGATC
>JBJEAY010000453.1:0-1841 GCA_051869575.1 Prevotella sp.
AGAACGATATTACATTCTTGCTGTTCTTGGCATCAACAATGGCAAGTCGGCAACCAGACTTGTTATCATTGTCCACAAACCATTCTTTAACAAATCTTACCACATCAGACCCGAACCCTTGATTAGCGTAATTCTTTGAAATGGCCAATCTACCTATGAGTATTCCCGGATATCTGCTCAACCGTTTTTCACGATTGGATATCTCTTTCCACATGCGGTTCTTCTTTGAACTACCAAGGTCGAATATTCGGATACTGTCATTTGACACAGTAAAGAATGCAACAATTATCTTTGGATTCTTTATCAAACGGAAACAATACGACTTACCCATACGAAAACGTGTATAGTTGAGTGCATCATTGTAGAAGAACTCGTCCATATCTTCATCTCCGCATGAGAAACTTTCGCACTCGTCAAGGATTTCCTTGTTAAGTACTTCAAGAGTACATATACTCTGTATTCTTGTTTTCATCTCAATCCAGACCGCTCTAACATTTTACGCATTTCAATGATGAAGGGATCTTTGTCTCGATCTTTGGGTTCGCGAGCCAGGAAAGCCCTTTCGTTGGCCTCCATTTCCTCTCGAAAACGGATTGCATCTTCCCCATAGAGGGTCGGTATTGCCTTGATTGCTGTTGCCATATTAATATGTATTATTTTGTTTATATTGCAGTCAAACATAGTTTCTGCGTTGCAAAATTACAAATTATCTCCCATCTAAGCATCAAAATGCTTAGATATTTATTCATATTTACAACAATTTAACGTTTTGGGCACGGATGGAATATTTTTGGCACGGATTAACACGGATGGACACGGAGTTTTTTTGTCCACAGATTGGCACAGATTGACACAGATTGGGAGCCTTTGGCTCGAGATTGATTATTGATTATTGATTACTGATTATTTATGATAACAATCTGTGATAATCAAAATATCTTTGATATTAAAATAATCTGTGATAATCTGTGATAATCTGTGGACTGTAAAAGGATGGACACGGCTCTTTGCGCAGGTGCGTGATTGAACGTCTCTGATGCATAGCCTTAAAAGGGCTAAACTATGTCAAGTAGTCACCTTCCAGTCGCCGATTGTGCGGCGCTCGGGGTCGAAGTTGATGCCCACTTTTACTATGGGCAGACCAGAGAGGGCAAACTTTGAGGAGTAGTCCTTGAGGTCAATCTGATTGATGGCAGCCTGGGCGGACATGTTGAGCTTCAGCTCGAAGAGATATAGAGCCTTGGCGGTCTTCATCACTATATCCACCCGCCCCGTGGGAGTATGAACTTCCACCTCCACGTATCTGCCGAAGAGGGAGAAGATGACATAGAGAAGCTGCTGGTAATGTCCCTCGGAGTTGGCATTGTCACAATAAGGCACGGTGAGGAGATAAGCCTGAAGGAGGCGGAACATCTCGTCGAGGTCGTCATTATATAAAGACAGATACATCTTGGCGATGGTAGTATTTCCCGCTTCCTTACGCGTCTCAACATAGTTAGGCAGGAGACTATCCATCAGCCCTACACGTATTTCGGTGTTCGGTATGTCGAGCGTATATAGACGCGCTGCACGGTTGTAGTCCTTTATCGTGATATAGCCACTCTGATAAAGCAGCGGAGTGATGGAAGCCATATTCTCAGTCGGTGCATCGAAGTCTGAGACAAGGGCCTGCATATTACTAATGTCGGCAGGCATGACATTGAACTTCCGCAACATTTCTATAAGGTACGTCGGAGTGCCCGAACCAAACCAGTAGTTGGTGTAGTCGTGATCCTGAAAGGCATTAAGAAGGCTGAAGGGATTGTAGATATCGGGCGACGGCCACGTGAAGTGATAGCCGT
>JBJEAY010000454.1:0-1822 GCA_051869575.1 Prevotella sp.
GAAGGGAACATTGGCAAGACTGCATACAACTATCAAATTATCTAAAGATACAGGCCCTATTGTTTCATTCCAAAAGGGAATGGGATTTGATTCGTATGGAAAGGAACAGGCATACAATGCCCCTATTTCCGAAAATGCCGAGTTTGCCTATACAACAGCCCTGAATTCAATGTTGCAGAGAGGCTCGCGCAACAAGTTTATGCTTGGTTCGCGCACATTTGTTTTCTGGGCATCCAACAACAATGAAGCCTCATTGGAAGTAGAGGAGAGCCTGTTTGAGCTACTTGGTTTTCAAGAAGAAATAATTGATGATCCAAATGCCAATCTGATGAAAGTAAGGAAAGTATTTGAGTCCATCTATTCCGGGATATTGAAGACAGGACTTGATGACAGGTTCTATATCCTTGGTCTTGCTCCAAACTCCGCTCGTATTGCTGTTGTATATTGGTCGGAAACCACTTTGAAAGATTTTGCGGAAAAGATACTCAAGCATTTCTGCGATATGGAGATACACGACACAAGAAAAGACAAGAAACCGTATATGGGTATTAGGGAGATAATCTCTTCTGTCACCCTCGGAGGTAAAATGTCAGATGCAACACCTAATCTTCCCGAAGCTGTGGTGAAGAGCATCTTCCAAGGCTTGCCATATCCTGCAACACTTTATTCTGCTTGTTTACGTAGAATCAGGGCAGAGCAGAAACTGACGATAACACGGGCTGCCATCATCAAGGCTTATTTGAATAGACAAAGTAATAACAACAAAAAGATAGAAATTATGTTAGACAAAGAAAACAACAACCAAGGTTACCTCTGTGGTCGCCTGTTTGCAGTATTGGATAAAATCCAGGAAGATGCAAACAATATCAGCAGTATTCGTGAAAGATATATGAATGCTGCAAGTACAACACCTTCGGCAGTATTTGCTACGATACTGAATCTTTCGGTACACCACTCCGAAAAACTGGATGAGGGAAGGCGTATTTATTTTGAGAAACTGAAGCAGGAGATACTCGATAAGGTGTCAGCCGACGGATTCCCAACTCACCTTGACCTTCAAGACCAAGGTCGCTTCTTTGTGGGCTATTATCATCAGCGTCAAGACTTCTTCACAAGTAAAAAAGAACAGTAAATAACAACTTAAAAATATACAATTATGTCAGAATTAAAAAACAGAATCGATTTCGTTTACATCTTTGATGTACAAGATGGAAACCCCAATGGAGACCCTGATGCAGGTAACCTCCCACGTGTAGATGCAGAAACAGGCATGGGATTAGTAACGGATGTTTGTCTCAAACGTAAAGTAAGGAACTATGTCCAGGCTGCAAAAAGACAAGCTGACGGCTATGATATTTTCATCAAGGAAAAAGCCGTATTGAATACATTGATTGATAAGGCTCACGATGATTCAGAAGTAAAAGCTGCACAAGACAAGACTGAAGCAGCCCGAGAGTTTATGTGCAAGAACTATTATGACATTCGCACATTTGGAGCCGTGATGTCAACAGGGAAAAATGCAGGTCAGGTAAGAGGAGCCATACAACTTACATTTGCAAGGTCCGTTGATGCAATCGCAACGGCAGAACATTCCATTACTCGTATGGCTGTGGCAACGGAAAAGGAAGCAGAAAAGCAAAGTGGAGATAATCGCACTATGGGTCGTAAAGCCACAGTCCCTTACGGTCTTTATGTCTGCCATGGCTTCATCTCTGCCAACCTTGCCCAGAATACAGGGTTCTCAAAAGAAGACCTCCAACTCTTTTGGGACGCTCTGAAGAACATGTTTGATATGGATCGTTCGGCGGCACGTGGACTGATG
>JBJEAY010000455.1:0-1821 GCA_051869575.1 Prevotella sp.
CCGACTGCGACATCGAGGCGATGATAGAGGAGATGCGGCCATGGTATGACAACTACTGTTTTGCAGAGGAATGCCTAAAGGACAACAATCGTGTGTTCAATAGCGATATGGTGTTGTTCTACCTCCGAAATTATGTTATGTACGGGGATTCACCGAAAATCATGCTCGACCCGAACACCAAGACCGACTACAACAAACTGAAAAACCTTATACGTCTTGACCAGTTGGACGGCGACCGCAAGGGCATACTGCGCAAAATAGCCGAGGAGGGAGAGATAATATCCGAGGTGCTCCCGTCGTTTCCTGCCTATCAGTTGGTCAGACCCGATGTGTTCATCAGCCTATTGTTCTACTATGGCATGCTTACCATCAAGGGGTCATACGGCCAACAACTCATTCTTGGCATTCCCAACAACAATGTCAGGATGCAATACTATAACTACCTGATAGAGAACTATTCACCAGTATGTGACATCAATACCAAGGAACTTGTCACAATGTTTTCACGTATGGCATTCGACGGCAATTGGCATGACGCCCTGCAATACATGTGCGACTGCTACAAGCAACTGTCCTCCGTGCGTGACTCTATCGAGGGCGAACGCAACATCCAGGGCTTCTTTATGGCATATCTCAGCCTCTGCAACTATTATATCACAGCTCCCGAACTGGAGTTGAAGCACGGGTATTGTGACTTCTTCCTTCTCCCTAACATGACTCACTATCAGTCGAAGCACAGCTATATCCTCGAACTGAAATACTTGTCGAAGTCAGATTATACAGAGAAGAAAGCCCAGGAGCAATGGGACGAGGCCGTCGAGCAAATCAACGGCTATGCAGTAGCCCCGAGGGTGGAAGCCTTGCGCCAGGGCACACAGCTCCACAAAATCATTATCCAGTTCTGCGGTTGGGACATGATTCGGATGGAGGAAGTGTAAGCTCAAATGAAGGCAATTAGCGTCACCCGTCACCTTGATTTTTGCAATGTTTTCAAGGTAAGACTATGAGCATTATAATCGGGAAAATGTGATTTAATTGCGATATTTGCAACGTAATATGTGATGATTTATGCTCAGAAGACTGCTAAAGGAGAGAAGAATGTGAATATTTTCACTGAATTTAACCTTTTGTGAAAAAATATACGAGAAAAACTTGCGCATTTGCATAATTATGTATAACTTTGCAGCCGTAAATGAATAAAGATACAATGAACAAGACCAGAGACGACAGGCTCGACACACTCAGAATGATTATATCGAGCCGCACGATGAGAAGTCAGGAAGAACTGCTCGGTGCACTGCGCGAGGAGGGATTCCAACTGACACAGGCAACACTGAGCCGCGACCTCAAAATGCTGAAGGTGGTGAAGGCCTCGGGCGTTGACGGCAACTACGTGTATGTGCTGCCAAATATAACAATGTATAAGCGCGTGAGCACTCCCGCCCACGTCAAGGAGATGATGCGTGTGCCAGGATTCCTCTCCATCACCTTTTCGGGCAATATGGGCGTGATAAAGACACGTCCGGGATATGCCAGCAGCATTGCATACAACATCGACAACAGTCATATACCTTATATATTAGGTACGATAGCGGGCGACGACACCATCTTCATTGTCATCAAGGAAGATACCGATGAGCGCGACGTTGTGGCAGCATTGAGCAAGGTGGTGCCGAATATGGTGTGAGCCCCCTGCCCCCACAGTGGGGGGATTGGGCTGCGCGGAAAGATATACATATATATAATAATTGGATTTAAATATTTAATATATAATAATGGACAACGAAGAATCAATAGAAAGACAAACCTCAACACCCCCCA
>JBJEAY010000456.1:0-10086 GCA_051869575.1 Prevotella sp.
CTTGTCAACCAGATTCTCGACGAGCGAAAGATTGACAAGAAACAGATGCATCTGCATTGCTCAGAGACTGATCTTGTGCAGTTTGTGCGCAAGCAGGTGGTATTGTATAAATTCCGTGCCGAACAGAGGAATGTCTCTCTACGTCTTGTGGCAGACGAGCCAGAGATAAAAGTGTGGATTGACCGTATCAATTTCGACAAGGTGGTTGCCAACCTCCTGTCGAATGCCTTTAAGTTCACCCCCGACGGTGGTGAGGTTGTCATCTCGATAAGCAGCGACGGAAAGAATGTCGAATTCTCGGTCACTGACAGTGGTGAGGGCATTGGACAGGAGAATGGCGACCGTCTCTTCGACAGATTCTATCAAGGCAACAATGCCCGAAGTGGATATTATGTCGGCACTGGTATCGGATTGAATCTCTGTCAGGCAATCGTCACTCTGCATGGAGGAAAAATCAAGGCAGCCAACCGCACCGATGGTACGAGCGGTGCTTGCTTCACAGTGACGCTGCCATTGGGCAATGCACATCTGCAACCCGAACAAATACTTGAGGACAGTATCGAGGGAAATATGCAAGATGCTAAAACGAAAAAGCGCCAACCGTCGAAGTCGGGTAGGGTGCTTGTCGTTGACGACGACGAGGAAATCGCCGAATATATCAAGAACGAATTGTCGGGCAGCTATCGTGTTAGTGCATTCAATGACTCCCGGGCGGCTCTCAAGGCTCTTATGGACGACCACTACGACATTGTCATCTCCGACGTGGTGATGCACGGAATGGACGGAATATCATTACTGAAGACAATAAAGTCGAATGTCAATACAAGTGACATTCCTGTTATACTGCTCACCTCTAAGTCTGACGTGGAGGACAGGGTGGATGGATTGCGTCGAGGGGCTGACGCATATATTGCCAAACCGTTTAATATCGAGGAATTGGCTGCCCATGTGGATAGTCTGCTTAATGCAGTGAGACGATTGAGGGGAAAATACAGTGGCGCCCAATCCCAGGAGCACTCTGTGGCAAATGTGCAGGTGGATGGTAATGACGACTTGCTCATGAAGAGGGTTATGAAGGTGGTGAATCAGAACTATACCGACCCCGACTTCAATGTTGAGGCTCTTAGTCAGAAAGTAGGGGTGAGTCGTGCGCAACTTCATCGCCGCATGAAGGATATAACCGGTATGACGACGAGTGATTTCCTTCGCAATATCCGCATGGAACAGGCTGCCCGACTGCTCAAGGAGGGTAAGATCAACATCACGCAGGTGGCTTACAGTGTGGGCTATAACAATCAGACTCATTTCTCCACTGTCTTCAAGGCGCATTTCGGTATGTCGCCCACAGAATATGGAAAAGAAACTCAAAACAATAATTAATATGTTAAGACTACTGTTATCAATTGTAATGCTTGCTTTCGTATGTGTGACGAAAGCTGAGGATGGCTCGAAGCTGTGGCTGCGAGCCGAGAAAAACGTGAAGGCTAAGAATGTAGTAACGTTCAAAGGAAAAAACGACGCAACAACCAAGATTGCCGTTAAGGAATTGCTCGACTACTGGCATGGAAAGAGGGTCGCTCTGCATCTCAAACCCGATTGTGGACTAAAGACTGGAGCTTATCGGGTGGCTTCCACAGCATCTAAGATAGATGTCACCGCGTCATCGTCCCAAGGCATTCTTTATGCTGCCTATGCACTCTTGCGCAGTCAGCAGATGGGGGCGGATGTGGCATCGGGCGACAATATCCCTGCCTTTGACATTAGAATACTCAATCATTGGGACAATCTCGACGGCAGTATCGAGAGAGGTTATGCCGGAAAGAGTATATGGATTTGGGATGAGATAAATGAAAAGGACAAGGTGTCGCGACGTGCTTCATTAGGAAAGAAATCATACGAGTGTTCGCCTTCTTTGAGGCAGCATATCACTGAATATGCCCGGGCTAATGCCTCTGTCGGTATCAACGGTTCGGTGCTCAACAATGTGAATGCCTCGCCGCAGATGCTTTCCCCTATATATATAAATAAGGTGAAAGCCATTGCCGACATCCTCCGCCCTTATGGCATTAAGACCTATCTGTCGGTGAACTTCGCCTCGCCGATGGCTCTTGGCGGATTGCCTACTGCCGACCCCCTCAATCCCGAGGTGGCTCAATGGTGGAAAGACAAGGCAAGGGAGATATATGACATTATTCCCGACTTCGGAGGATTCCTCGTGAAGGCCAATTCCGAAGGTCAGCCAGGACCTGGTGACTATAACCGCAAGCACTCCGACGGTGCCAATATTCTTGCCGACGCATTGAAGCCCTATGGCGGAATCGTGATGTGGCGTTGCTTCGTATATGGCAACAAGCACAAGGGAGAGGATAGGGTGAAGCAGGCGGTTACAGAGTTCCAACCCGAAGATGGACTCTTCCGCGACAATGTCATACTGCAGGCCAAGAACGGACCGCTCGACTTCCAACCTCGCGAACCCTATGCTCCTGTGTTCGACCAGATAAAGAAGACACCGCTGATGGCTGAGTTGCAAATCACTCAGGAATATCTCGGACAGAGCATTCATCTCACCTATCTCGCACCGATGTGGAAGGAGTTCTTCTCCTTTGTCTCTCCACAAAGTCTCAAGGGTATTGCCGGAGTGGCAAATATCGGCGACGACACCAACTGGTGCGGTCATCATTTCTCGCAAGCCAACTGGTATGCCTTCGGTCGCCTCGCATGGAATCCTGACCTCTCATCCGAGGCCATCGCCCGCGAATGGCTCCTACAAACCTTTGCCCCGCAGTCCCTGTGCGAAGGCCGTCAGGCTTTCGTTGCCTCGCCTTTCATCACCTCTGCTCTCGACATCATGCTCCGTAGTCATGAGGCATGTGTGGATTACATGATGCCCCTCGGATTGCATCATATCTTCAAGGCCGACCACCACTATGGTCCTGAGCCAGATGGCAACCAGCCTCATTTCCCCGAGGAGTGGAAACCGGTGTATTATCACAAGGCGGACAGTGCAGGAATCGGTTTCGACCGCTCGTCGAAGGGCACTAATGCCGTCAGCCAGTATAGAGAGCCTTATTGCCGCGATTATGACAATTTGGCCACATGTCCCGAGGAATATCTTCTGTGGTTCCATCATGTGCCCTGGACATACAGGATGAAGAATGGCAACACCCTTTGGCAGGAGATGCAACAGCATTACAATCATGGCGTTTCCGAGGTGGAGGATTTCGTAAGGATATGGCATTCGTTGAAGCCTTATGTGGATGAGCAGCGCTATCGTGAGGTGGATGAACGACTGCAAAAACATCTGCAGAATGCAAGAGAATGGCGTGATGTCTGTCTCGGATATTTCGGGAAATTTGCCCCAAAATAGGCATTTGTTACATATTGTTTGTTGTATGATACAAAAAATGACGTGAATGCAACAAATATTAATGCAACATCTATTAATTATTCGTACCTTTGCAGCGGCAAAAGGCCAATAATAAGTCATTGTGACCAAAATTAACTAAGTATTAATAAAAACCAAAGAAACATGGAATTCACTAAGAAAGTGTATTCGACCGTAATTGTTCTGATGCTCTTGTGCCTGTCTCCATTGGCGGCACAGGCGCAGACGAACACCATAAAAGGTACGGTCACGAGCAGTGACGGTCCGGTTATCGGTGCCACTGTGAAAGTGAAGGGGTCAACGACAGGAGTCGTGACCGACTTGGATGGTAATTACACCATCAAGGTTAAACCAGGTGATGTGCTCTCTTTCACCTATCTTGGTATGGCAACCAAGGAAGTGAAGGTGGGCAAGCAATCAACCATCAACGTTACGCTCAGCGAAGACGACAAACTCCTTGACGAGGTTGTTGTCGTGGGTTATGGTAAGATGAAGCGCAGCGACCTCACAGGTTCTGTCGTCTCTGTAAACTCCAAGGCAATAGAGAAATCGGTGCCTACGAGTGTTGACCAGGTGCTACAGGGTCGTGCTGCCGGTGTGCAGATCCAGGCCAACACCGGTACTCCGGGTGGTAGCACCACTATCCGCATCCGTGGTACCAATTCGCTCAATGCCACATCCCAACCTATCTTCGTCATCGACGGAGTCATCATCGACTCGTCAGGCTCTGACGACGGCAACTCCAACCCTCTCGCCTCCATCAACCCCAGCGACATCGTGTCTATGGATGTGTTGAAGGATGCGTCTGCCACTGCTATCTACGGTTCGCGAGCTTCAAACGGTGTCATCATGATTACCACCAAGCGCGGTTCGAACAACGAGGCTACCATCACCTACGACGGATATGTGGGATGGCAGAATATGCCTAAGCAGCTTGATGTGATGAATCTGCAGCAGTATGCCCAGCATTACAAGGACATCACCGACGCACAGATCAAACCGGCGTCGAGCACATGGATTCGTGGCGACCTTATGGGCAACGGTACCAACTGGCAGGATGAACTCTATCGCAACGCCCTCATGACCAGTCACAACATCTCAATGTCGGGTGGCTCTAAGGAGATGACATACGCCATCTCGGCAGGCTATCTCAATCAGGACGGTATTGCCATCGGTTCGGGATTCAAGCGTCTCACTCTGCGTGGAAACATCGACGGAAACGTGAAGAAATGGCTTAAGGGAGGACTCAACTTCTCGCTTGCAGACACAAAGCAGCAGACCTCCTCTACATATAATATTATTATGACGGCTCTCACATCGCAGCCTTCAGTGGCAGTGAGAAACCCGAATGGCGGATATGACGGTCCGGACGACCAGTGGATGCCCGACAACCCTGTGGCTCTCGCCGAGATTACCGACAACCACAACAAGAAGACCAACTTCCGCACCAATGCCTATCTTGAGGCTACAATCATCAAGGGATTGACCCTCAAGACCGAATTGTCGGCTGACTACAACTTCAACCACTATTATTACTATCAGCCCGACTATCAGTTTGGCGTCAAGACAAATGACATTCGCACCGGTCGTTGGACGAAGACCAACACCAAATACTGGTCATGGCGCAATATCCTGACATACAACAACACTTTCGGCAAGCACAACATCAATGTGATGCTTGGTCAGGAAATGAGTCACAACCACTGGGAGACACAGGTGTCGTCAACAACAGGTTATCTGTCTAACACCACAACCGACATCTCTGCCGGTAACTACGACGACAGCCGCACCACAGGTTATCAGGTGAACAATTCACTGTTCTCTTACTTCGGTCGCGCATTCTACAACTACGACGACCGCTATATGCTCACAGCAACAATACGTCGCGACGGTAGTTCGAAGTTTGCCAAGGGCAACCGATGGGGATGGTTCCCCTCTGCCGCCCTCGCTTGGCGCGTCAGCAACGAGTCGTTTATGAAGGACATCAAGTGGGTTGACAATCTCAAGCTCCGTTTGGGATGGGGTACTACTGGTAACCAGAATGTCGAGGATTGGGCTTACACCGCCATGCTCGCCAACTACACCACTCCGTGGGGCGTAGGTGTGCTGAATGCCAACAACGCCAATCCCGACCTGAAATGGGAGACTACATACTCCACCAACATCGGTCTTGACTTCACCGTGCTCAACGGACGCGTGGAATTCATTGCCGACTGGTACTACAAGAAGACCAACGACTTGCTCCTCAAGCTCGACCTTCCTGCATTCCTCGGTTCGGGTGCCGGCTCTGGTTATGGAGTGGCAAGCAATCCGTGGGGTAACGTGGGTTCACTGCGCAACACCGGTTTCGAGTTTACCCTTAACACCGTGAATATCGACTACAAGGGATTCCAGTGGCGCACCAACGCCGTGATGTCAATCAACCGCAACAAGGTGCTTTCGCTCGACACCGAGACAGGAACACTGCCGCAGACACTGCAGGTGGGTTCGGAGACTGCCACAGTCACCAACACCGTTGTTGGACAGCCCATCGGACAGTTCTGGGGATATAAGGTTATCGGACGTTTCGACAAGCCCGAGGACTTCTATTACAAGGATGCCAATGGCAACGTTAAGCCAGTGGCTATCCCCGAGGGTAGCTCTATCGCCCAGAACGAGACATGGCTTGGCGACTATATCTTTGCCGACCTCAATAACGACGGAGTCATCAATAATGACGAC
Source organism: Prevotella sp. (assembly GCA_051869575.1). Classification (GTDB taxonomy): domain Bacteria; phylum Bacteroidota; class Bacteroidia; order Bacteroidales; family Bacteroidaceae; genus Prevotella. The sequence goes on from JBJEAY010000456.1 coordinate 6,107, forward strand.
CAGACCTTCATCGGCAATCCTGAGCCTAAGTTCACTTGGGGATTCGGAAACACCTTCTCATATAAGGGCTTCGACCTGACTATCCAGTTCAGTGGCTCTTACGGCAACAAGGTGCTCAACTACGGTCGCCGTTCACTCGAAGTCAGCGGTGCCACAAGCAACCTGCTCACCTCGGTGCTCGACTATGCTCGCGTGGAGAAGATTGATCCCAACGGTCCGGATGACTACCGCAACTATCATGTTGTGAACACAGCATCCACCCAGCCTCGACTCTACACCTCCAGCGGCAAGAACCGCAACGACCGTGTGAGCGACGCATACATCGAGGACGGTTCATACATCCGTCTGCAGAACATCTCATTCTCTTACACCTTCCCCAAGGCATGGCTTAAGAAGATCTACCTCACCAACGTGAAGGTATATTGCAACCTGCAAAACCTGCATACATGGTCGAAGTATAAGGGATATGACCCTGAAGTGGGAAGCCTCTGGGGCAATGCCCTCATGAATGGTATCGACTACGGACGCTATCCGTCGCCGCGTATCTACACCTTCGGAGTTAATGTTTCATTCTAATTAGGAATTAGAAAATAGGAATTGACAATTATGAAAAAAATACTATTATATACAGTAGGACTGGCAGGAACGCTGACACTCGGCAGCTGCGCCGAGAGCTTCCTCGACCAGGAAAACTCATATCAGCAGAGTCCGGAGACATTCTTCGACTCCGATGCAGCCGTCAAGGCAGCCACCGCTCCGCTATATAACTATGTGTGGTATGACTTCAACGACAAGTTCTACTACGGTATGGGTGACGGACGTGCCAACAACATCACGGCACAGTATTCTGACTATATCTACCCCTACACCAACTTCACCGACAACTCCCTGTCGCAGGGACTTACCGAGGCGTGGGGTGCCCTCTATTCGGTGGTGTCACAGTCGAACAACACCATCAATAATATCAAGAACAACAGCACAGCCTCTGTCAGCGAGACCGCTCGTCTGCAGGCTATTGCCGAGGCTCGCTTCATGCGTGGCACTGCCTATTGGTATATCGGCACATTGTGGGGATGTGGCATTCTCTATGAGAATACCTCGTCGTTAGTCAACAACTATGTTGTTCCAGCCCAGCCCCGCATTGATGTCATCGAGTTTGCCATTCGCGACCTTGAATATGCAGCCAAGTATCTTCCCGCCACTCAGAGTGAGAAGGGACGTGTGACCAAGTATTCTGCCTATGGTATGCTCAGCCGTGTCTATCTGTCGATGGCAGGTCTTACCACTTCCGGACAGTATGACGGCAGCAACGAGGCAACCGACTTCAACCGCGGCACTCGCAATGAATACTACCTCGACCTCGCCAAGAAGGCAGCCTTGAAGGTTATCAGTGAGAGCGACGCCAAACTCGCCGACACATACGCCGAACTCTTCGCTGCCAAAACATTCGACAACAATTCCGAGTCGCTGTTCCAGTTGCAGTTCATTCCTGGCGACGGTGTTGGTGGAGCAGGTCAGAGTATGACCCGATTCCTCGCTTGGAGCACCTTGGTGGGCGACACCAACGCTTGGGGTGGAGCAACATATTGCTCTTATGACCTCTGGCAGGAATTCAAGGAGTATGCCGACGAGCAGCTTGGCATAAAGGTTGACGATGCCATCCGCCGCCACAACTGCGTGGCAAGCTATGGTGAAAGTTATCCCGAACTCAGTGCCGATCCCTCTGACCCCTATGTATATGGTGTGACTGAGAGTGCAGGTAGTCAGGGTGCCAACATCAAGAAATATGTTATTGGAACGAAGAAGGTAAATGGATTCTCCACAGTCAACAACTCAGGTATCAACACCTATATGCTTCGCCTTGCCGAGGTTTATCTCAACTATGCCGAGGCAGTGCTTGGCAATGCAGAGAGCACTACGGATGCCGATGCCCTGAAGTATTTCAACATGCTTCGCAACCGTGCCGGTGTGCCTGCAAAGTCAAAGCTCACCTACGAGGACCTGCGTCATGAGAACCGCGTGGAGTTTGCATTCGAGGGTCTCTACTGGTATCAGCTTGTTCGCCGCGCCTACTACAAGCAGCAGGAGGTGATCAACTACGTCAACAACCAGAATCGCAATGCCAGCTATTATGAGTCGTCAACGCAGACATACAAGCTCAGCGACACATACGTTGCCCCAGGCCCGAGCGTAGCCACCGCCACTGCCAAGAACCTCACCTTGCCTATGGCCGACACCGACCAGGCTAAGAACCCCTATCTCAAGACCGATGCCAATGGCAATATCACTACTGTCAAGTATGAGTTTGGAGAGAGGGAAGTAAAAGTGGAGGAACTCTTTTAAGAATTAAAGAATTAAAATATTAAAAGATTAAAGTTATGAAGAAATACATATATATGCTGATTGCTGTAGTCGCTCCGCTGTTTACGGCGTGCAGCGACGACGACAACTCCCAGTCGGCAACGATGACCATCAGCCAGATATATCTTGAGGATGTCAACGCCAAGGACGAGGTGTATGACCGTCCAGTGGAGTTTGGTCGTCTTGGTCAGTTGCTTCGCATTGAGGGTTCGGGTTTCACCGGTCTCAAGAATATCTATGTGAACGGTTATGACACATACTTCAACAACGCCCTCATGACCGACAATAATATTTGGGTGACACTCAACAAGGAAACACCTGTTGACAAGGCCGACGAGAGTGTGCGCAACACTATCCTTCTCGTCAAGGACAACACCCAGCTCAGCTATCCGTTTACCATACGTGCTGCCGCTCCTGCCATCACGAGCCTGAGTTGCACTTTACCCAAGGCTGGTGAAACAGTGATTGCCTACGGAGCCAATTTGCAGGAAACGAACAAGGTCACTCTTCCTGGTGGCGTAGAGGTCACTTCGGGTATTGTTAGCGATGAAGATGGTAAGTGGTTCTCATTCACCATGCCTTCGGGAGTTAGCGATTTTGGTACAATCACCTCCGAGGGTGCCAACGGAACTGCGGTGTCAACCGATAACTTCAATGACTCACGCACCATTATCATCGACTTCGACGGAGTGGGTGAGCAGGATTTCTGGAGCTGGAGCGAGACTGGTTCGATGATTAATAGCGACGACCTCGTCGATGATCCACTCAACAGCGGCAGAGGCAAGGTGTTACAGGTTATTCCGCAGCGATTGATTGACGCAGGGGGAGTGGCTGCCGGCAAGGGTCGTGCCACAGAGTGCTGGGCAAAGACATTACCTGATGTCAGTGCGATTCCTGTCTCGACACCTATCGCCGACCTCGCCTACCAGTTTGATGTCTATGTTCCCGAAGCATGGGAAGGAACCGGTCATGTTCAGATTACTCTCGTCAACAACATCAGTTGGACAGGATGGGGTAGCTCTGAGACAAAGTCGGAGACCACGGTTACTTATGTATGGGCACCTTGGCTCAATGCCGATGGCACCACACAACCCTTCAAGACCACAGGTTGGCAGACTGTTACAATACCTCTGTCAGAGTTCTCTCGCTTTGCTGTTGAGGTGGCTGACGCCAAGACACCTTTCTTCCAGGAGCTTATTGACGCTCATGATGCTTGCCAATATGCCCAGGTTGGTCTCGGATTCACCAACACCGATGTTGTCGTTGGCGATGTGGAGATACCGGCTATGGTGTGCAGCCAGCTCATCTATATTGACAGTCCGCGTATTGTGTTCAACCGCACCACCGAGGTGTCAGACTATTGAATTATGAATTAATAATTAAGAATTAGTATTATGAGATTATATAAAACGATAATTCCGGCAGTGGCATCAGTGATGCTGCTCGCCGGATGCGACGACCAGATAATGCAGTGGGGCAGAGGTGAAGGTCAAGGCAACGTGACCGCCGCTGAGCTTCCTCTTGCTGTGAAGGAGGTGCTTGCCAACTATGACGACATCAAGACCTACACTGCCCAGTATATGCCCAACACCGTTGTTGGTATTGGCATGGGTGCCCCT
>JBJEAY010000457.1:0-10078 GCA_051869575.1 Prevotella sp.
AACTCCTTGAACTCCTTGAACTCCCAAAAGTTGAGCAAATGCGAAACTTAAATTATATATATAATAAGGTAACAGAAATGGGATTGGGAAAATCATTCAGCAGGTGGGTGCTATACAAGTGTATGGGATGGAAGGTAAACGTCACGGAGCCGCATCCCGACAAATATATCATCTGCCTTGCCCCTCACACCACCAATTGGGACTTTGTAATAGGTCAACTCTATTCGAGTGCCGAAAGCGTCAAGAGCGGATTCCTCATGAAGAAGGAGTGGTTCTTCTGGCCTCTCGGTCCAATCTTTCGCCGATTGGGCGGCATACCCGTGTGGAGATCCAAGCACACGAGTATGACCGACAACTTGGCGGATACTGCCATGCGCGAAAAGGAGTTTCACCTGTGTATCACCCCCGAGGGCACACGTTCACTGAATACCGAGTGGAAAAAGGGGTTCTACTATATCGCGCTTAAGGCCAAGCTGCCTATCCTGCTCTATGGCGTTGACTACGAAAAGAAAATCATCTCTTGCACCAAGACCATCATCCCTGATGGCAACATCGATGAGCAGATGAAAGAGATAAAGTTGTATTTCAAGGATTTCAAGGGCAAGCATCCTGAAAATTTCAGTATAGGAGAGATTTAAATGCAATATATCAAGCATCTGTTAGTCAGCGTATTATTCTCCGCATCTTCAAGTATGACTTTCGCCCAAGACACTGAGTCGGCGGCAGTCACTTGGGGAGACATCGAATACAAGGGACACCCTTGGGTGGAGAATGTTTCCTTGCCATATAAGACCACCAAGGGACTGCACAACCGTCACATCTCCCTGTGGGCAAGTCATGGCAGGTATTATGATGTAAAAAAGGGCGGATGGAAATGGCAACGCCCCAAGATGTTCTGCACCACCGAGGACCTGTTCACCCAGACTATTGTCATTCCATATCTCATACCGATGTTGGAAAACAGTGGTGCCTGCGTGTTCACTCCACGCGAGCGCGACTGGCAGCGCAATGAGGTTATCGTGGATAACGACGACAGGAGTGCCGGTGTGAGCTATTTGGAGGTCAACACCAAGGAGCAGTGGAGTGATGCCGGATTACGGGGATTCGCCCAGCGCGAGGGTTTGTATTTCGACAAGGAGAACCCCTTCACGTATGGCACGGTACGCTTGTGCCCTACCACAAAGAAGGCCAAGAAGACGAGTGTCGTGTCCTATCAGCCCCAAATCCCCGAGGCTGGCCGATATGCCGTGTATGTCAGCTATGCCACACTTGCCAACAGTGCCGATGATGTCATATATACAGTGTGGCATAAAGGTCAATCCACTGATATAAGGGTTAACCAAAGGATGGGAGGCGGCACATGGGTGTATCTCGGTTCCTTCGACTTTGACGAGGGTAGCAGCGAGTATAACCGTGTGACGGTGAGCAATCTCAGTAGTTGCAAGAAATCTGTAGTCACCACCGATGCCGTCAGGTTTGGTGGCGGCATGGGTAATATTGCCCGTCTGCCCCTTGAGGGCGTATATCTGCCTCAGGACACTACCGCCTTGGGCAGCCAACTGCCTCCCTCTCCCATTGCGAGCGGTCTGCCTCGATGCCTTGAGGGTGCACGCTATTACACCCAATGGGCTGGCATGCCCTATGAGACTGTGACCAGCAGCCGACTGGGCACTGACGACTATGCCGACGACATCAACTCGCGCTCGTTTATGACCAACTATGTTGGTGGCGGTTCGTGCTATATGCCCAACCAAAAGGGGCTCGGTGTGCCTATCGAATTGTCGTTGGGAGTGCATAGTGATGCCGGTTATGGCCCATGCGACTCCATCGTGGGCACACTCACCATCTGCACCACCGACTTCAACGACGGACTGCTTGATGCCGGCATATCCCGCCAGGCATCCAAGAACTTCGCCCAACGCCTGCTCGACGAGATTCCCGACGACCTTGCCAAGAAGTTTGGCAAGTGGAACAGGCGCGAACTCTACGACCGTAATTACTCTGAGTCCAGAGTGCCTGCCGTCCCAAGCGCTATTCTTGAGATGCTCTCCCATCAGAACTTCAACGACATGCGCTATGGTCATGACCCCAACTTCAAGTTTGCCATGGCAAGGTCAATCTACAAGACCATACTCCGCTATGTCAGCGATATGCACGACAAGGACTATGCCGTCACTCCGCTCACGCCCAGCCACTTCGCCATCCGACTTGATGACGACGGCGAGGCCACACTCACATGGCGCGAGGTGAAAGACCCCAACGAGCCATCTGCCAATCCCTCGGGCTATGTGGTCTATACAAGCACGGGGAGCGCTGACTTCGACAACGGCACGTTGGTGCAAGGCACAAAGACTACGGTAAAACTCGAACCGGGAGTGCTCTATTCCTTCCGTGTGGCAGCTGTCAACAAGGGCGGTCGCAGTTTTCCGTCCGAGGTGTTGTCGGCTGCTTATGTCCCTGACGCCAAAGCCACGGTGATGATTGTCAATGCCTTCAACCGCCTTGCCTCACCTGCCGTGAGCATAGATGAGAACGGATGGAGATTCGACATCGACGCCGACCCGGGAGTGAGCTATGGCAGGACGGCAGGATTACTCGGTCGTCAGATTGACTCCGACCCTCTTACTGCGGGCAAGGAGGGACCAGGCGGACTTGGTTACTCAGATGACTCGCTTATGGGACAGTTTGTCGCTGGCAACGACTTCAACTATGTCGCCACCCACGCCCGCGCATTGCACACGGCTGGACTGTATAATATCGTGAGCAGCTCCGACGATGCGCTGATGTCGGGTGCAGCCAATCTCGACGATTGCCAGATGGCGGATGTCATCTTCGGTCTCGAACGCAATGACGGCTATAGCATAATGAAATATGAGGTGATGCCCACGGTCTTGCGCAATGTGCTTGAGACATTCACTCGCCGAGGCGGTTCACTGCTTGTCAGTGGTGCATACGTGGCATCCGACATGCTTGCCGACAATCGCGACAACGACTCGCGCTTGTTCATCAACAATGTGTTGAGATGTCATCTCGCCGGCACCTACACTGGCGATAACAATACTATCTCCGGCCTTGGCACGTCGATGCAGTTTCATCACCAACTCAACGAGCAGCACTATGCCGCCACTCGCACCGACATTCTCTCCCCTCTCTCACCCGCTTTCGCCACAATGCTCTATGGCAATGGCAATGCGGCGTGCGTGGCATACAAGGGCAACGACTATCGCGCCATCACGATGGGCTTCCCCTTTGAATGTATCAAGGGCGAGAAGAAGCAGGGAGTGGTCATGAGGGCGATGGCGAGGTTTCTTTTGGGGAATTGAAATATTGAAAAATTGAAATATTAAAATATTGGATATGTATAAGATACAATCAAATCAGTCGGGCAGTCGTAGTATCGACATCACCGAGAAACATCTTGAAACTATTGAGAAGTACCAACTATTCCGCGACCTCATCGACAGCCACGGATTTGTTGATGAACAAGTGCTTGACAAACTGAAGCTGAACATCCGCTCACTGCTTGAGTCCGACTCATGTCATGACAACGACCTGCTCGACCTCTGTCTCGACGTGATCTATCACGCCAACATGAAGTCATTCGGACTACAACAGCTTGTGATACTATTCATCAACTGGAAACAGCAGAAAGCAGAGTAATGGAATATAGACTATCCGACTTCCTGCCAACGACCAAGAAGGAGGTGGAGATGAGAGGATGGGACCAACTCGACATCATCCTCTTCTCTGCTGATGCCTATGTTGACCACCCCTCGTTTGGTGCGGCTGTCATAGGGCGCACCCTTGAGGCTGCGGGCTATCGTGTGGCTATAGTGCCACAACCCGACTGGCATGGCGACTATCGCGACTTCCGCAAGCTCGGTCGCCCACGCCTGTTCTTCGGTGTTGCACCCGGATGCATGGACTCTATGGTCAACAAATACACGGCGGCACGCCGACTGCGCTCCGAAGACGCATATAGTCCTGACGGACGGCATGACTGCCGTCCCGAATATCCCACCATCGTCTATACCCGCATCCTCAAGGAACTCTATCCCGATGTGCCTGTAGTGCTCGGCGGCATTGAGGCTTCGCTGCGCCGACTCACTCACTACGACTACTGGCAGGACAAGGTGCGCCCCAGTATTCTCTGCGACAGTGGTGCCGACATGATTATCTATGGTATGGGCGAGAAACCGGTAGTGGAACTAAGTCGCCAGCTCGACGAGGGACTTCCGATAGATGCCATCCGGGATATTCCGCAGACGGTGTATCTCACTCCCTCTGATTCCGTTCCGGGTGGTGTCTCCTCCGACGACATCGTGCTACATAGTCATGAGGAATGTCTGCAGAACAAGAAGGCCGAGGCCGACAACTTCCGACATATAGAGGAAGAGTCAAACATGATGCATGCCCATCGACTGCTGCAGTCTGTGGGCAAACAGACAGTGGTGGTCAATCCCCCCTATCCACCGATGACCACCGAGGAGCTCGATGCCTCGTTCGACCTGCCCTACACTCGTCTTCCTCATCCCAAATACAAGGGCAAGACCATTCCTGCCTACGAGATGATCAAGTTCTCGGTGAACATCCATCGCGGATGCTTCGGCGGTTGCGCCTTCTGCACCATCTCAGCCCACCAGGGCAAGTTCATCACCTGCCGCTCTCAGGAGAGCATATTGCGCGAGGTGGAGAAGGTGGCGCAAATGCCGGGGTTCAAAGGCTATCTCAGCGACCTTGGCGGTCCGTCGGCCAATATGTACGGCATGCACGGCCGCAACCACAAGGCATGCGAGAAATGCAAGCGTCCGAGTTGCATTCATCCTGCTATATGCCCCAATCTCAACACCGACCACTCAAAGTTGCTTGAGGTGTATCGTGCCGTGGATGCCCTACCCTATATCAAGAAGAGCTTCATCGGCAGCGGTGTGCGCTATGACCTGCTGCTCCATCGGGGCAAGGACGAGAAGGCCAACCGTGCGGCTGAGGAATATACCCGCGAACTGATACGCCATCATGTGAGCGGTCGCCTCAAGGTGGCGCCTGAACATACCTGCGACAAGGTACTTATGCACATGCGCAAACCCTCATTCGAACAGTTCAGGCAGTTTAAGGCTATCTTCGACCGCATCAACCGTGCCGAGGGTCTGCGCCAGCAGATTATCCCCTATTTCATCAGTTCGCATCCCGGTTGCACTGCCGAGGACATGGCTGAATTGGCTGTCATCACCAAGGGGCTCGACTTCCATCTCGAACAGGTGCAGGACTTCACCCCTACTCCAATGACCGTGAGCACCGAGGCATGGTACACCGGTTACGACCCTTACACCCTGCAACCGGTGTATAGTGCAAAGACGCCAGCCGACAAACTCGCCCAACGCCAATTCTTCTTCTGGTATAAACCCGAGGAGCAACGGGCCATCGAGCGCACTCTCCGCATGATGAACCGTCCTGACCTGATTAAGAAATTAGGTATTGACGTGCACCGGAATAACCGTCGCAAGAGATAAATGGACGGCTCATCTGTATGTCGTTGGCCTATTCCTCATGAAGTTGCTCCACAATAGAGCTTCACTATGCTTCAGCCAGCAAAATGACCTATACGCCAAAAACTGTGCGAATGCCTCCGGGAGCGTGGGCGTCTCGCCCGCGGCCTGTCGAAAAAGCATATACCTTCCCTCTGCACTGTTTTTAACATGAATTTAACATAAATGACCTTTTCCAGTAACTTTTAAGTCACTTGTCGTCATTGTATATAAAGATAAGATAAATATCATAATAATTTGATTTGATCATCACATATACAGGCCACGTTTTGCCTGTGAGTGATGAGGAGCATGGTGGTGTCAGGACGCGAGGCGAGAAGTCGGCTGAAGAGTTGTTGCTCCGTGTCCTCGTCGAGAGCCGAACTGATCTCGTCGAGCAGTAGCACCGAGCCCGGGCGTAGCAGTCCGCGCGCAATGGCTATGCGCTGTGCCTGACCCTCGCTCAGTCCGCCACCATGTTCCGACAACACCGTGTCGAGCTTGTCGGGCAGTTCATATACAAAGTCGGCACATGCCGTGTGCAGCACTTCGCGCAGTTCATCTTCTGTTGCATCGGGCTTCGCCATGAGCAGGTTGTTGCGTATCGTTCCGCTGATGAGCGTGTTTCCCTGTGGCACATACACCACGTTAGCCCTCATGCTGTTGTCAGCCTCATGTTCATAGTCGTTGCCGTAGAATGTCACCCTGCCGCTGTCGGGCTGTATAAAGTTGAGTATCAGGCGAAAGAGTGTTGTTTTGCCCGCTCCAGTCGTACCGAGGATGACGGTCTTGCTGCCAGGTCGGAAGTCGTGCGTGAAATGGCTCACCACCTCCTTGTCGCCCTTGGCATAACGGAATGTCACATCGTCCATGCGTATTCCGAGCATTGCTTCCTCTGTTTTGCCCTTGTCGGCAGATGCCATCTCTCCAGCACCCTGCCCCATCTCCTTCAGTCGGTCGATACTGGCAGTGCTGTATATGATTGAAGGAAATGCTCCGAGCAACGACAGAATGGGTTGTTGTATCTGACCTACGAGTTGCAGAAATGAAGTCATCACGCCGAAGGTGATGGCACCAGTGCGCAGTCCGTAGGCTCCCCACACGAAGGCGAGCATATACCCCAGACCGAAGGTGCAACCCAAGGCAAACCGGCTCATCACCATAAACCGCGACCGGCGGATATAGTTGGCGGTCTGCCTGTCCTGCAACTCCTCCACCCTGTCCTGCATCCATCTCTCGCCCTGCAGCGAGCGCAACACGGCATTGAGTTCCACGCTCTCCTGTATTCTTGCCATTATCTTGCTCTCGTCCTCACGTATTGACAGAGTGATATGCCTCAGTCGGTGGGAGATAAACTTGCCTATGACGATGGCGAGAGGGGTTATCAGTACGAGAGCCCATGCCAGGCGACTGTCAAACCATCTCATCAGCAGGAATGCGCCAATGAGCTGCATTGTCATCACCACCACCTGCGGCAACTGCACAGCCAATGTCTCGCTCACCGCGTCGATGTCCTTGGCCATTCTTGATGTCACGTCGCCCGAGTGTATGTCGTTGTCCTCAAACAGATGCCGTCTGAACAGTTGGCTGAAGAGACTGAGACGCAGTTCAGCCACCTTCTTGATAAATGACTTGCTGGCAAGGTATTGGTTTAGTTGGCGTATGCTCACGCCTGCCACCACGGCAGCGGCTATCAGCGATGCCTGTATGGCCATGTCGCCCGTCGTACCGCTCATCGCCACATCGTCGATGAGCCGCTTGCTGAGCCAAACCACCGTCAGGGCAAGCGCTGTCTGCACCACTCCTGCCAGTATGCGCACAAGGATATTCCATCTTATGCCGCGCGTGTTGGCTATAAACCACCTTGCATACTTCATCTCTCCACCACTCCAGCTTTTGTCCATTCCTCCATGATGGCTGCCACGTCGCGACGCGCCACTTCGGGCTCCACGTCGTATTCATTGCAAAGGGCTTGTGTGAGACTGTCGATGTCGGATTCTTCGTCCATCTGTTCCCACAGCCATGCGGCAGTGTCGTTGAGACTTATCAACCTGCCGAAATCCACGGCTCCAAGTCCCTCACCCACTAACACTTTCTCTCCGCACACTTCGCGGAGCACCATTCCGTCTTTCTTTTTCATTGTATTTTTAATATTAATTCCTAATCCCTAATTCCTAATCCCTAATTCCTAATCCCTAATTCCTCATTAAAAAAATCAAGTATCGTCTTATGGGCAATAGCGCCCACCATATCTCGGATGCAGCCTTGCGCCAACGGGTGTATAGGTAATGCCGCTTCTGCCTGCTGTCCACCACATGCGTAGCCATGGCCTTGATGTCAGCCAGTAGGCAGTGTTCCCTGCCGGCGAGGTTGCCGTCGCCCATCAGCGTCACCCGCTCGCCCTCAATCCTCTCAATGCGGTGGAGCACATAGCGTCTGTCTTCCACCCATGCCAATGCCACGATGCCACGCCTCAGATGGGCCGGAGGAGCCAATATCACGCTCTCCCTGCCGCCGATGATGAATGGCAGCATACTGCGTCCTGCCACGGGCAGAGTCACACTAAACCCGTCGTTCACCAACGCTACTGCCTCGTCGATTATCTTATAGTCGTTCATATCGTTGCGCTTGTCATTATCGCCGCCTCCTCGTCGGGCAGACATTCCATGTGCCACACTCCAGCGGTTGCCACCAATGCGTTTAGCGTATGATGCAGTCCGTCGGCTATGCGTCTGTCCCATCGCTTTCCCGACACACTTGACGACAGTGTGGCGTATGCCTCAATGGGCGACATCCGTCGTATCTTGTTATGTGGTGCCTGCGCCAGTCCCACTATTCCGCCGAGGGGATAGTGCTCGTTGACGTAGCACGGTGTCTTGCCGCTCCATGGCGACCCATACACCTCTGCCCGTCCGTCTTCATCTATCCTAACCACGGGATTGTCGTCGTTGAGCAGTCGGCTGCCTTCTATGTATCTGAGCCACAGGCGCGAATGAGTGCTCTTGCCTGTTCCGCTCGGTCCGAGGAACATATATGCCCTGCCGCCCCTTGTCACCGTTGACGAATGAAACAGCAGTGTGTCCATTCCTGCCGTGGCAAGTGCGTAGCTGATCATCATCCCGTTGTCGATGGCCAACTTGGGTATGTCGCCCACAGCCACCGTAGCCCTGCGATAGTCGGTGCTGCACCTGAGCCATCCAGCCCTCTTGCCTTGCGAGAGGAAGACGAAGGCGGGATCCTCGCCCACGTGTCCGCAGGCTATCTCGTCGCCACCCTCCTCCTGCCGCCATTCCTCTGTCCAGCCGGCGGGCAGAGTGGCGTCGCGGCGTATGTCTATCTCTATGAGCGGTGCCGACGGTGTCACCTCAAAGGGCTTGCAGTTGTCGATCTGGGCGAAGATGTCCTCCCCTGCCGTCAACGCCATCACATGGTGTGCCACACTATAGTATCTTGTTGTCATTCTTCCTTGATTTTGCTTAATGAAAAAGTCCTGTATCTGATTCTCTTGGGTATTGTCTTGATAACAAACAACCAGAAATTCGCCTCTGTGAAGAAGCTCTCCCAGAAATTGAATCGACATAGACTGATGGTGCGCATCTGTCCGTCGTATATCGTCCGCCAATATCCATGGTTTTTCTTATCAAAATGTCTGCCGAAGTTTCCTCCGTCCATCACCTCGTCGAGCATCCACTTACCACGTCTTTTGTCGGGCGGACACAACATTTCCTCCCTTGTCAAAGAGAACAGTTTCTCCATCAGCCACATCACCGCCCCTGCCGTTTTTCTCAGTCCGAACGACCTAAGTTGATTGCCAACGAATTGCCGGTCTTCCGCCTTGGCATTTTTCATCAGCATATAGTAGTCCATGATATGCCTTAGTCCGATGCCTCCCGACAGGAAATGCCTCTGAATATGTGCCATCTGCATTATCAATGCAAATCTCAGGGTTGGCACGTTGAAGCCTTCGGGACATGCCTCTGATTCTCTTATCTCACTTTCGAGGAATCGCTGCAGACGGCGGTTGGTGACTGGATTATAGTTGCCTGATGCTGGTCGGAAATGCACCTCCACACTGATTCCACAGTCGTTTTTCTTCAGGTGCACATGATGATACGACACATCGTCCTTATTGTCCATCATTCCCTCGTCGGTCAGCAGTTTCAGTACGCTCTCCCTGCCGCCTTCCACCCATATATCGATGTCTCCCGGCTGTCGCTCGTCGGGATGAGGATACAGTCGGGCGTTGGCCTGTCCCTTGAGTATGGCTGTGCGCCTGCCACGCTCGCCCAACCATCCGGTGAGCCTTGCTGCCTCGGCGTTCATCTTGGCGTTGAATCCACGTATGGCCTCGGCCTGGCATGTCCATCCCAACATCAAGTCTCTTGGTATGTCCACGCCACGCCCCATACGGTTCACCACACCGTATATCACACCCGTGAGCGACTGGCAGCGTGCCTCTTTATACACCTGTGCCCACTCCCTCTCCGTGAGTGTCATAGGCTCCACGTCATCGCAGCCCACCGCCATTCTCATCAGCCTTATCAGCGTCTTCT
>JBJEAY010000458.1:0-1816 GCA_051869575.1 Prevotella sp.
CGATCTTGTTAAAATCAACAATAATTTGCTATAAAAACCTTTTTCCTTCGAAAAAATTTGGTGGTGTCGAAAATAATGCCTACCTTTGCAGCGGTTCATACAGGATAGACATAAAATAATAATGAGGATTCTGACATTTTACCCGTGTCAGGATTCTTAATTTTTTTCTACCCCAGTGAAACCAGCTAACATTTATAAACAAATAAAAAACAATTGGAAAAATTATGGCTTACATGTCACAAGAGGGCTACGATAATATGATAGCCGAGTTGAAACGCTTGGAAAGCGTGGAGCGCCCTAAGGCATCAGCAGCCATTGCTGAGGCCCGAGACAAGGGTGACCTGAGTGAGAATTCTGAATACGATGCAGCCAAGGAAGCTCAGGCTCATCTCGAGGATAAGATCAACAAACTGAAGCTTGCAATCTCTGAGGCAAAGGTAGTTGACACTTCGAGACTGAGCAACGACACTGTGCAGATTCTGTCGAAGGTGGAGATGACTAATCTAACCACTAAGGCTAAGATGGCTTATACCATCGTCAGTGAGAATGAGGCTAACTTGCGTGAGGGCAAGATTTCAATCATGACCCCCATTGCCCAGGGTTTGCTCGGAAAGAAAGTGGGCGACGAGGTGGAAATTAAGATACCGCGAGGCACTATCACCTTGCGTATCGACAAAATCACTATCGCGTGATAATCCCGAATTGCTCTGCTTTCGGTTTGCGGAGCAATTCCTAATCCCTCATTCCTAATTCCTCATTAAAATAATATACTTATGGATATATTTTCAAAGATTGCAGCCGGTGAGATTCCGAGCTATAAGTGTGCCGAGAGTGACAAGTTTTATGCTTTCCTCGACATCAATCCAGTGGCAAAGGGCCACACATTGGTGATACCTCGTCGTGAGGTGGACTATATCTATGATATGGACGACGATGAGTTGGCTGAATATCAGGTGTTTGCCAAGCGAGTGGCTATTGCCTTGAAGAAAGCTTTCCCCTGCAAGAAGGTGGCTCAGGTGGTGCTTGGGCTTGAGGTGCCTCACGCTCATATTCATCTCATTCCGATGAATTCGGAGGCTGATGTCGATTTCCGTCGCGAGAAACTGCAACTCAGCAGCGAGGAAATGGCATCTATAGCAGAGAAAATCAGAAGCAACTTCTGATACTTATTTTCCACAGATTCGCACAGAGAATAATTTTTTGTTGGATTATCACAGATTTGGCTTCATGCCTAATCTGTGATAATCTTTATATTATTATCTGTGTTAATCTGTGGATTTTCAGATTACACAAACTCTTCCCCGTATTTCAGTTGTGCCTCATTGACGTATTTGCGGATTTGTCCAGAGGTGTCCTCTTTCTTGCATATCAGCAATACGTTGTCCTTTTCGGCTACTATGAATCCCTCAAGACCATTAAGCACTGCAAGTTTGCCTTTCGGCAGTTTGATGACATTGTTCTTGCAGTTTTCCATCATTACGGTGGAGTCGATGACCACATTGTCGCCTTTGGAACGATTGAGACATTCGTAGATGCTGTGCCAAGTGCCAAGGTCAGCCCATCCAAAGTCGCACTTCATGACATACACTCCAGAGCAATGCTCAAGTACGGCATAGTCGATGGAGAGGTTGGGGAACGAACCATAGCTTTGCTGGCAGAATCTTAGGGCGTTGTCGATGTTTATGCCTCCTGGCATTGCAGCAATGGCATTTGCCACTTCGGGATAGACATGATGGAAGCATTTGCGGAGATACGTCACATTGGCAAGGAAGAGTCCGGTGTTCCACAGGAATTCACCGCTCTCCATAAACATCTT
>JBJEAY010000459.1:0-1815 GCA_051869575.1 Prevotella sp.
CACAGATTAACACAGATTTTTTAATTATCAAAGATAATTTTGATTATCACAGATTGTTATCATCAATAATCATTAATCAGTAATCAATAATCATTAATCAATCAGAGCCAAAGGCTCTTAATCTGTGCTAATCTGTGTTAATCTGTGGTCTTCTATTTATCAGAACTCGCTCGTGAAATGGAACTTGATATGCTTGAAATCCTCTTGCGCCATACTCAGCACATAGCCGCTGTCGGCGAGGAAGACATCACGGCCATCCTTGTCCTTGGCCATATACTGATACTTGCGCTTCTTGAAATTCTCAAGCTCAGCAGCATCGTCGCTCTCTATCCAGCACGCCTTGTAGAGATGAACAGGCTCCCAACGGCACTTGGCATTGTACTCGTTCTCAAGGCGATACTGAATCACCTCAAACTGCAACTGACCTACCGTTCCAACAATCTTGCGACCATTAAACTGATTGACAAACAACTGAGCCACACCCTCGTCCATCAACTGGTCGATACCCTTCTGCAACTGCTTCGACTTCATTGGGTCGTCGTTCTCGATATACTTAAACAGCTCAGGCGAGAAACTCGGCAATCCACGGAAGTGCAACTGCTCGCCGTCCGTAAGAGTGTCGCCAATCTTGAACGTACCGTTGTCAGGCAATCCCACAATGTCGCCAGCCCATGCCTCGTCGATAGTGCTCTTGCGCTGCGCCATAAACTGCGTGGGCGACGAGAATCGCAATGTCTTGCCATGGCGCACATGCAGATAAGGTTTGTTGCGCTCAAACTTGCCGCTGCACACCTTGCAGAAGGCGATGCACGAGCGGTGGTTGGGGTCGATGTTGGCGGTAATCTTGAAGATAAAGCCAGTGAACTTCGGTTCGTCGGGCTCCACCATGCGCTCCTCAGCCTTGGTGGGTCGCGGACTTGGTGCTATCTCCACGAAGCAGTCGAGCAGCTCCTGCACACCGAAGTTGTTGAGTGCCGAACCGAAGAACACGGGAGCCACCTCGGCACTGCGGTATTCATCCACATTAAACTCGGGATACACTCCATCCACGAGTTCGAGGTCCTCGCGCAGTTTGGCGGCATCCATCTCGCCCACGGTCTTGTCGAGTTCCTCGCTGTCGATGTCCACCTCCACCTTCTCCGTAACTCTCTGTTTGTCAGGAGTGAAGAGGTTGAGTTGTTTTTCGTATATGTTATACACTCCCTTGAACTTCTGTCCCTGGTTGATGGGCCATGAGAGTGGTCGCACCTTTATTTCGAGTTCCTGTTCGAGTTCGTCGAGGATGTCAAAGGGGTCGCGTCCCTCGCGGTCCATCTTGTTGATGAAGATAATCACGGGGGTATTGCGCATACGGCAGACGGTCATGAGTTTGCGAGTCTGCGCCTCCACTCCCTTTGCGCTATCCACTACGATGATAGCCGAATCCACGGCAGTGAGTGTACGGTATGTGTCCTCGGCGAAGTCCTGGTGTCCAGGTGTGTCGAGGATATTCACCTTATAGTCCTTATAGTCGAACTCCATTACAGATGTTGACACCGAGATACCTCTTTGTTTCTCGATGTCCATCCAGTCGGATGTGGCTGTCTTTCTTATCTTATTACTTTTTACGGCTCCAGCCACTTGTATTTGTCCACCGAACAGGAGGAATTTCTCCGTCAGTGTCGTTTTTCCCGCGTCCGGGTGCGATATAATCGCAAATGTTCGTCTTCTTTCTATTTCCTTATTCATATCTTATTCTTATTTTTGGCACGGAAATCCACAACTTCTTTTTGGCACGGCAAACACGGATTTACACGGAGCTGCGCAAATGTAATC
>JBJEAY010000460.1:0-1806 GCA_051869575.1 Prevotella sp.
AATAACCGCTCTGTACTATTGAAGCAATAAGGCGATATTCCAATCCCTTTACGGCACGGTCGAGCTTGTGGATAAACTCGGCACGGTTGGTCGTGCTATAGCGAGTGCGCTCGATGTAGCCTTGCTGGTTGAGCATATATGGGTTGACGGCCTGAGCAGCAGTCGTTCCAAAGCGAGTGTGGGGGAATGAATAGTTGCCATCATCGGGATAGACGGGAGCGAAGTCAACCGGCGATGCGTTGAAGGCATAATAGTATGCAGACTTCTGGTCAACCACAGGACCATGATAGCGGTCGATGTTGGTTGCTGAATTGATCACCAGTTGTATGCCCGCATTGAGTTGGATGTTGAGGTTGGTGCGGAAGTTGAACTGGTTATTGGTGATATTGCAGTCGAAGTCGTTCAGTTTGTCGCTCTTCAGCATACCCTCGTCGCGGTTGTAGTTGAACGAGGCATAATACTGCACCTTTGGCGAACCACCACGGATGGAGATACCGGCACGATGATTGATGCTGCGCTGCTTGAACAGGATGTCGTACCAGTCGTTGGCAGGATATGCCCAAGAGGGGTAGTTAGGGTTGTTGGTGCGCGCAATACGCTCCTGTGTATATTTCGGTGTTCCGTTGTTACTGCGTCCTATGATGGCCTGATTGTAATATTTCATATAGCTGATAGGGTCAACCACATCGATTTCCCTTGTCGGCTCACTGATGACACATTCGTATCTCGTGGTGGTATATACGTTACCCTCCTCACCCTTCTTTGTAGTCACCATGATAACGCCATTGGCACCACGTGCACCGTACATGGCTGTGGCAGAGGCGTCCTTGAGCACGTTGAAGCTCTCGATGTCTTCGGGAGCAAGGCGCGAGAGGTCGAGCTTCGACGACTCTACACCGTCCAAAAGAATAAGCGGGTCGGTATTGGCACCTGTCTGAAACGAGGTGATACCACGGATATAGAACTTGGTGTTCATGTCTTCCTCGTTCAATGCACCAGGCATACCGCCAGTCTGCCATGCAATCATACCGGGAATCTTACCAGCAAACGAGGTGGTGAGGTCGCTGCTCGACACCTTCAGGTCTTTTGCATTAACGGTGGTGATGGCAGAAACGACGCTCTCCTTCTTCTGATTACCGAATGCCACAACCTGTACTTCCTTCAGCATCTTGGAGTCGGGCTGCATATTAATCTTCAGCACGCGGTTGGGGTTTTTAACTGTCTCTGTGATGGTCTTATATCCCACGAAGGAGAAACGGAGCACATCACCACGGCGTGCTTTAATTGAGAACTGTCCGTTGATGTCGGAGCTCACGCCCTTCTTCAAACCCTGTACCACCACACTGACACCGGGAAGTTCCACTCCCACCTCATCGACCACCTTACCATTTATGGAATAGTAGTCGCCTGTGCCAGTAGCCACTAGCTGTGCTGTGGCTTTTTTCTTTGTCACAGTGATAAACTTGTCATCCACCTTGTATGTGAATGGCGTTTTTTCAAGAAGCTGTTTCATCGCCTCGTTGATATCCTTTGCACGGACATCCCTTGCCACCGTGTAGCCCTTCACTTCGTTTGTCTCGTACATCACCTTGTAGGTGGTGGCTTTCTCCAGAAGTTTGAAGGCTTTCGGCAGTGTTTGCCTGTTTGTGTTGAGTACTATCTCCTTCGCCTGTCGTTGTGCCATTATGGCGGGCGGACAAGCCATAAAGAGAAGGAATGTCAACAGCAAAAGCACATTCATTTTTCTCATAAGCTGTTTCTCTTTATTGTTATTAAACACTTATATACCGTAAAAGTGAAAGAAAA
>JBJEAY010000461.1:0-1806 GCA_051869575.1 Prevotella sp.
AGGAGCACTATAAGGCATCCCCTGCATTGGTGAAAGACTTCGTGGAGCGACTGGATATAGACGTGGACAAGCACAAGTACTTGAACTTCCAACGTCTCGACCAAGTGGATGAAGGTGTTGACTATTACGGTGTGCTCATCTTCGCTACACCAGACATTCTGAGTGGACTGGTGTCATGGGCTTACTACGACAACTCTTCCGACGATGCAGTTTGCACACCATGGGGCAGCGGTTGCTCAACCACCATACGACAAGTAATCATAGAAGAAGAGAATCTCGGTACTCGTTGCTTCATCGGACTCTTTGACCCATCTGTGCGTCCAAGGGTGCGAGCCAACGAGTTGATGTTTGGCATCCCCAAAAGCAGATTGGAGGAGATGGCAATGTTTATGCGTGACACATGCCTCTTCAACGGAGTTGCATGGCCAAAGGTAAAAGAACGCATTAAGGATGGCAGCACCCCCTATTGAAGATACAACCAGAATGTCAACGCTCCCGTCTTCACCGACTTCCCCATGACCTTGGAATGTCGTATAATGGAGAAAATTGACGAGTCTTCAGAAGGCTATTACATCGTGGCAGAGATAGTGAACATCCTCGTAGATGTTATGATTAAACAGAATATTAAGAGAAAAAAAAGATAACTTAACATGAGGAAGATATTAACATTAGCCGCAGGACTCATTATGATGACTGCCTGCGCACAGAAAAGCCAAAAGGCTACCTTACAGAGTGAACCAACCACCATTACGTGGATTGAGGACAAACCCGGGCCTACACTACAGCCACAAAAGCTGTATCCCGAGGTGCCCGATTCAATATGGGCTGCACTTGGACTTGAAAAGGGAGTGCCTTCAAGCATGAGTTGCCTATTGTTGCAGACTGAGGGGAAAGCAATACTGCTCGACGCTGGACTTGGTGCACCATTCAGCCAGCTTCTTCCCAAATTGAAGGAAAAGGGAGTAGCTCCAGAAGAATTGCAACTGATATACATCACGCATCTTCATCCCGACCACATAGGCGGTCTGCTGAAGGATGGAAAAGTGGTATTCCCAAATGCCGAGATATATGTTAACCGTGTTGAAGCGGAGGCATGGCAAGCTATGGAAGGCGAAAGGAGCCAGTTGGCGAAAAGCGTACTCGAAGCCTACAAGGCTCATCTGCACCTGTTCGAGGCAGGCGACACGCTTGAAGGCGGTGTGAAGAGCATCGCTGCATACGGCCATACCCCCGGGCACACTGTATTCCAGAAAGATAGCATCCTCGTTATTGCCGACCTTATCCACGGAGCCGCTCTACAGTTGGAGTATCCCGAATATTGCCCCACATACGACATGGACAAGGAAGCGGCATGCGAGTCACGACTCCGCATCCTGAAATATGCCCGCGAGAACAACCTAACGATGTATGGCATGCACCTGCCGAGTCCAGGGTTTGTTAAATAATCGAAGGATATTACAAAGTGTATGCCTCGAGAATTTGGGCGACTGAGGGTGACTCCCCATCATTCCTTTATTGTATAGACAACGGATTGAATGTGCCCGAACATATCGAATACGGAGGTTGGGGAGGCCGTTTTTCCACTTTCAAGAAAGAGAACATCGAAAGTATGGACTGGGTAAAGAAAAGCCATTTGGATGAGATGCAGTATGCCCCTTATCTGATGCATGGATCGACGGAAGAGGGCAACCACAGCCATCCCCGCCAATGTGAAGACGATGTGGTATCGACTCTCGCGCCGAGAGGATGATTATTGCATAGAGTGCTCGCAGGACGGAGAACACTTCACCCAGATGCGCGTATGCC
>JBJEAY010000462.1:0-1806 GCA_051869575.1 Prevotella sp.
CCCGTCAAGGTGAGCGCCGAACAGTTGCTCAATCTCCCCGAGACGATTGTTGTTGCCGAATCGCCTGATGACGCCGAGTCATCAGAAGAATCCGAATATCAGGAAGAATCCGAGTCGCCCGATGAGTCCGACACTTTCGACTTCGACGAGGATTTCTACCGCTGACATTGTTTATAAGAAAAAACATGACTATATGACAAAAAACGGAACCCTGTTGTGGGTGGATGACGAGATAGAACATCTCCGTGCCCACATCATTTTTTTGGAAAAGAAAGGCTATGAGGTCGTCACGGTGAGCAATGGTGACGATGCCATTGACCTTTGCCGTCAACGCAGTTTCGACCTTGTCCTTCTCGACGAGATGATGCCAGGTCTCAGTGGCCTCGAAACCCTCCAGGCAATCAAGGCGATAGCCCCCTCCATGCCCGTGGTGATGGTCACCAAGAGCGAGGAGGAGAATATCATGAATCAGGCCATTGGTTCAAAGATATCCGACTATCTCATCAAGCCGGTCAATCCCAATCAGATACTTCTCACCCTCAAGAAAAACATCCATCGCAAGGAGATTGTGACAGAAGTCACCGAGTCAGGCTATCAGCAAGATTTCCAGCGAATATCCATGGCCATTATGGATTGCCGCACATGGGATGACTGGGTGGATATCTACCGTCGTTTGGTGCGTTGGGAACTTGAACTCAGCACTGCCGACAGTCAGATGTCCGAGATGCTCGCCATGCAGAAAGAAGAGGCGGATAATGGTTTTGCCAAATACATCCGCGCCAATTATATGCAGTGGATGGAGACGCTTTCTCCAGGTGTTCGCGACTCCAGTCGCCCGTTGCTCAGTCCCGAGATTTTCAAGACAGCAGTCTTCCCTGCCGTAGATGCCGGCGAGAAGGTTTTTCTTGTCGTACTCGACAATTTCCGCTACGACCAGTGGCGCGTTCTTTCCTCAGAGCTTGCCGACAGTTTCGACATCGACGAGCAACTCTATTGCAGCATTCTTCCCACAGCCACCCAGTATGCCCGCAATGCCCTGTTCAGCGGACTCATGCCAAATGACATCCAGCGCATGTTCCCCGACCTTTGGGTGGATGAGGACGAGGATGAGGGCAAGAATGTCAATGAGGAACCTCTCATACGCACGCAGATTGAGCGATTCCGCCGTCACGACACCTTCTCTTATTACAAAATCAACGACAATGCATCTGCTGAGCGTTATCTCCAGCGTTATTCCCTGTTGTTTAAGAACGACATCAATGTTGTGGTGTTCAATTTCATCGACATGCTGAGTCATGCGCGCACCGAGTCGAAGATGGTGCGTGAGTTGGCAAACACCGAGTCGGCTTATCGCAGTATCACCCTCAGTTGGTTTCGCCATTCGGCAATCTCCGAGCTTTTCAAACTGCTCGCACGCAGTGACTACCGCGTGATAGTCACCACCGACCACGGTTCGGTGCGCTCTTGCAAGCCCGTGAAGATTATCGGCGACCGCAACACCAATACCAATCTCCGTTATAAGCTTGGCAAGAATCTCGCCTACGACAACAAGGATCTCTTTGTCATCAAGGAGCCTCATAAGGCGCATCTTCCGTCGCCCAACGTCAGCACAAGCTATGTCTTTGCCACAGGCGACAGTTTCTTCGCCTATCCCAACAACTACAACTACTACGTGTCATATTACAAGAACACGTTCCAGCACGGAGGCATATCGCTTGAGGAGATGGTCATACCGCTTGTCACTTTGAAAGTTAGGGATTAGGAATTAGGAATTAGGAATTAGGGATTAGGAATTAGGGATTAGGA
>JBJEAY010000463.1:0-1804 GCA_051869575.1 Prevotella sp.
TTGAACAACATGAGAAAAATACTTATTCTATCCCTTGGCTTCGCCCTGTCATTGGACACGCAAGCCAGAGATTATCACCGAACGGAGGACACTACCACCATTGTACGCAGACTTTCGGCAGACGAGATGCTCCGCCCGCTCAAACCATCCTACATGAAAGGGGCATTGGTCACATCGCCATGGACGGACAACTGGTTTGTCCAAGTGGCAGGAGGGACAACCGTTTTCCTCGGCAAACCGCTCGGATGCAACGACCTCTTCGGTCGCATGAAACCGGCATTCTCCGTGTCGCTCGGCAAATGGTTCACGCCCTCCGTAGGCGGTCGTCTGAACTATGGCGGTATGCAGTTCAACGACTGCAACAACTCCTCGCAGGACTACCAGTACCTGCGTGCTGATTTCATGTGGAATGTCCTCGGCAACCTCTACAAGGACGATGTCCACACCTTTGCCCGATGGAGTGTCATACCATACTTGGGCGTGGGTATGCTGCACAACAAGGAGAATGCCCACAAGCCCTTTGCCATTTCCTACGGCATACAGGGGCAGTATCATCTCTCCCCACGCATTGCTGTCACGGCAGAGATAGGCAACATGACAACTATGCAGGACTTCGACGGCTATGGCAAGGCACACCGCCTTGGCGACCATCTGCTGTCCGCATCCCTCGGTCTCTCTGTCCGCATCGGCAAGACCGGCTGGAAGCGAGTGATAGACGCTCGCCCATACATCGCACAGAATGAATGGCTGTCGGCATATGCCGCATCCCTTTCTGACAGTAACAGCCGATATCACGCCCAGCACGACCGAGACCGTCAGACTATGGAGCAACTGCGCAAGATTCTTGCCATCGAGGGACTTCTGGACAAATACGGCCACCTCTTTCCTGACGATGCTACTTCCTCCGTCACAAACGGTTATCCTCGAAACGACTACAGCGGTCTCAACTCCCTTCGAGCAAGAATGAGAGACAAGTATGGTAATGGTCAAAAGGCAAAGGTCGTGGAGTCCGCCTCTTGTACAGAAGAATATGGCAATGCTGAAGGTGAGCCGGAAGACGATTACCTATCGCTCATCCACTCAGGAAAGGCTTGCATAGGTGCGCCCATCTATTTCTTCTTTGAGCTTGCCACTGACAGATTGCTCAACAAGTCGCAGCTCGTCAACCTCGACGAAGTGGCACGCATCGCCAAGAAATATGGCTTGAAGGTGAAAGTCATCGGTGCTGCCGACAGTGCCACGGGCAGTGAAGCCATCAATGACAACCTCAGCCGTTCCCGTGCCAGATTCATTGCAGAGGAACTTATGAAACGTGGTATGGAAAGTGGCACTATCTCTCAGATTTTCGACGGCGGCATTGACGATTACTCGCCCAATGAGGCGAACCGCCATACCAGAATCCTGCTGTATCTATAGCCAGACATACAGCTCCGAACAAGAGCACTAAAACTTTTTTTCATTGATAAATTTTAAGCGAGGGGGCTTGTCCGTGACGGATAAGCTCTCTTCCTTTTATATACATATTTTCTATTCGCTTTATCAGGTCCACTTGCCGATGCCCATTTTTCTTTGCAAAGTTACTGCCCGGGCGAATGGTCAAGTACCGCCATGCTAACAGGCAGAGGACTGAACGACAGCTTTCCGCAAATCAAAGATTTGGGTATTTCATTAACTCCTCCGTCTGTTTCCTTGCCTTATCGCCCTCATTCCGCAGTCTTTTAATGCACGAAAAATCAGTTCCCGACAAGAGGAGCCGAAAGGCTTCAAAAGGAGGGAAGAAAGAAACGGTTAAGCGAACGCAGAG
>JBJEAY010000464.1:0-1802 GCA_051869575.1 Prevotella sp.
TCTTTGCTGCGGTATCTAATTCCGTGATTTTCGCCTTCATCGCCTCTTCCTCCTCTTTGGTGTCAGTGCGACCCAAGAGGACACAAGGTTGTCCTTCCGCTTTCAGATAGTAGTTGCCATCAGCATCCATTATCACGATGCTGCTGTCCGAGAGTCTGCAACAAGACCAATAATACTCGTTGGAATCGTCGTGCAAGAATACAATTCTTTTACTGCCGTTTTTCCACTCTCCATATTCGAGAACCAAACAGGACTCCTTGAAATCAAAACCCTGAAATTCGCTGTAGAAAGACTGTGTGAGGGTGCAGATTGTGCTACGAGGAAGGAGGATAACCGTCCTTGTACGTGAAAGTATTATGTTTCCATTTCGGATGAACTCAAAGCCTCCCAATTTCACTACCCGAGGCTGTTCATCTTTGAAACCTTTGAAGAAGTTCATGTTCACCAAATCGACATAGGTAGGGACATCGTCCTTGGAGTCCAACAGCTCCACCAACTGACGGTCTATCCTTTTCGTCCGTCCCCACTTTCCGCTCAGCAGGTCATTACGAACCTTCATCAACCTTCCGTCCTCGGTCTGTTGCACGAAGGTGGAATCCAACTGCTCGTGGCTCACCACAAGAAACATCTCATTATTGATTTGAGGATTATTGATTACAGATGATTGATTATTGATGAGTGATGGCTGATTATCTCTAATCTTTAATCTATTCTCTCTAACCTTTAGTCTTCCATCAAAGGCTGATTGCCAATCCCAAATCAGTGAGGGAAGTCCGAAGACACGATAGAGACCTACGTTGTCTATTATCATGCAGTTCTTCTTCCCTTTGCTCGGTCTCAGTCCTCGTCCCACCATCTGGAGGTATTTTGCCAACGAGAGGGTAGGACGTGCCAACTGGATAAACTCCACATCGGGGCAATCGAAGCCCTCAGAGAATATATCGACGTTGACCAGTACTTGAAGTTCCCCTGAACGGAACGAGGAGATTAGCAGTTCCCTTTCTTTCACAGGAGTATGGCTGTCTATCGCCACTGCTCTTACGCCCTTGCTTTGGTAATAATCCGCTATGCTTCGTGCATGGTCGATGTTGATGGCATACACGATTCCCTTCTTGTTATGTGCATAATCCACTAAACTCTTGTATAGCCGCTCAATGGAGGGACGCTTGTTAAGCACGGCATTCATTTCTTTTACCTGATAGTCACCATCCGCTCCACGTTTCTTCAGCGAACTGATGAGTTGCTGCGTATGGCTGTCAGACTTGATACTCACAAAGTCGTACGTCGAAAGCCACTTCTCTTTGATGAAGGTGGGAATGCTCCATGATTGCACCAACACCTCAAACAAGTCAGTATAGCCTTTGCCATTCAGTCGGCAGGGGGTGGCAGTGAGTCCGAGGAACTTGGCATCCGGCCATGCGTCCCACATCATCTTATAGGTCTTGGCAAGGGCGTGGTGGGCTTCGTCGATGACCACCAAGGAGAAAGCACAGCCTCCCTGTCCCCCAATGGTGGGTGTTGCAACACCATTGGAGATTAGGCGGCGGGATATGGTCTGAATGGACTCGACCGTAATGTTACGGTTATCCACATTCAGTCTTTTGATGGTTGCCTTGATTTGCTCAATCAGCTCACGGCGATGGGCAACAATCAAGACATTCTCGTTCTTCAATTGACTGACGAGCGAAGCGAGAACAACGGTCTTACCAGTTCCTGTCGGCATCTGCACCATTACGCTGCGATGCTTATCGAAAGCCTCGCTTACTCGGGTGCATATATCTATCTGATAATCTCTCAGCATT
>JBJEAY010000465.1:0-1800 GCA_051869575.1 Prevotella sp.
AGAAACTTAAAAAAAGATATATGACAAAGAAGATATTGATAATGACGATGATGGCCTTGGCGAGCCTCACGGCACGGGGACAGGCATGGGACATCGGCCACCCCAACATGATACACCTGTCAACCAACCTGCTCTACGACGCAGCCCTCGTGCCAAACGTGGGCGTGGAGTATGCCTTCGGCCGACGGTGGTCAGCCCGCGCCCACGGCATGTACGCCTGGTGGAGCAACGACTCGCGCCACCGCTACTGGCGCCTGTCGGGCGGAAGCCTCGAGCTGCGCCGATGGTTGGGCAGCAACGTGGATGCCTTCGAGCTGAAGGGACATCATGTGGGCGCGTATGCCGGTGCCTACCGCTACGACTTCGAGTGGGGCGACACGGGCAACAAGTCCGACTTCAACTACTCCGTGGGCTTGAGCTATGGCTACTCCATGCCCATAGGCCGCAAGCTGAGCCTCGACCTGGGCGTGTCGGTGGGATACATCGGTGGCAACTACACCAAGTATGACTACGAGTATGACTGTTACATGTGGATAGCCGATATGCGGCGCAACTACTTCGGTGTCACTCGTGCCGAGGCATCGCTCGTGTGGCACATCGAACTTGGACGGAAAGGAGGCTGGAAATGAGACGTGTCGCATTTACGGCAATCATTGGCGCGGCAATGATGTGCACCTCTTGCCAGAAAGACCTGTGCAACGACCATGTGCACAGCACCGAGATAGACATCCGCTTCGACTGGAGCCTGACTCATCCCGATGGCGCCACGTCGATGTATATGGTGCTCATGCCCGTCAGCGGCGAGAGCATGACACGCCAGGAGCAGACCTTCGGCGACACCGATGGCGGCACGATGGTGGCTGCACGAGGCCGCTACCATGCCATCGCGCTCAACCGCAACGGCTCGCTCAACGAGATACACCTCGACACCTACGAGGGCGCCTATGCCACTACATCCGCCACCGATGTCGTATCCACCAAGACATTCCATGGAGCAATAAAGTCGGCGCCGCTGCCCGCGGGCTCCACGAGCTCCGACGTGCGCAGCCAACCCTCGCCGCTGTATGCCGACACGTGCTCGGTGTTTGCGGTGGATAATGCCCACAGGGAGCATGTGATGCAGCCCAAGCGGCTTGTTGACACCATCGACGTGAGGGTTGAGGGCGTTGAGAACTTAGAGTATGTGATAGGTATGTCGGCTGCCATCAGCGGCATGAACTCGGCAGTGAGTCTGTCGCGGCTTGAACCGATGGACGGGCTGTGTACAGTGCCGATGGAGCTGGAGGCTATAGGCTCTACCACGATAGGCGGCAGGCTGCTGACGTTCGGGCATTGCCACGGCTCTCAGCAGAAGCAGCAGCACGTGCTGACGATATACACGATGCTGGTGGACGGCTCGAAGTATTATTTTAATTATGATGTGTCGGGAAAGATGCATGAGATTGAGCCGGAAGCTCCGGATGCCCCCGAGGCCCCTGAGGTCCCCGCACACATAGTGATAGATATTCCCAAGCTGCCCGTGCCGCTGCCTACGCACAGCGGAGGATTCCAGCCGGAAATGGGAGACTGGGAGGAAAGGGTGATCGATGTTACAATGTAACATCGAAATTAAAGAATTAAAGAATTAAAGAATTAAAGTTGCTGCGAGCAGAGAAATTAAAGAATTAAAGAACTCAACTTTTGCAAGTAGGGGAAGTTAAAGTAGTTAAGGAAGTTAAAGTAGTTAAAGACGTATGTTTTTCCCTTGAGAACTTCCCAAATGGACGAAAAGACTATTGTCTTTAACTCCTTTAAACTCCT
>JBJEAY010000466.1:0-1799 GCA_051869575.1 Prevotella sp.
CTTCGGGTATCTCAGAGACGATATACAATGCCATTGAGGGTAACTTGCAGGGTAACTCCCGTATGCTGATAGTGTTCAACCCCAATATCACTACTGGCTACGCTGCCAATGCTATGAAGTCGGAGCGTTTCAAGAAGTTTCGACTGAACAGCCTTCATGCCGAGAATGTCGTAGCTAAGAAAGATGTGATACCAGGACAAGTTGACTATGAATGGGTCAAGGATAAGGTGAAGAGCTGGAGCATACCCATCCGCAAGGAAGATTTCAACGAGGGCGAAGGTGATTACAAATGGGAGGGTGGCTACTACCGCCCGAATGACCTATTTCGTGTCAAGGTACTTGGAATGTTCCCGAAGGTCGCAGAAGATGTGCTGATACCATATGAGTGGGTGGAGTTGGCCAACAACCGCTGGAGGGAACTTCAGGAGGAAGAGTTCGTGCCGAAGAAGAAATGCAGGGTCGGTGTCGATGTGGCCGGAATGGGCCGTGATGCATCGGTGCTGTGCCCGAGGTATGGCAACTATGTAGGTGAGTACGAGGTGCATAACTCAGCAGGAGTCGCTGACCACATGCACGTCTGCGGAATGGTAGTACCATATCTCAAGCAAAAGGGAGTGAAAGCCTTTGTAGATACCATTGGCGAGGGTGCAGGTGTCTATTCCAGATTGAAGGAGTTGGGGTATTCGTATGCCTACTCATGCAAGTTTTCCGAGGGTACGAGGAACTTGAAGGACATCACGGAGGTACGAACATTTGCGAACATGAGAGCCTATCTGTATTGGGCCGTGAGGGACTGGCTTGACCCGAAGAACGGCTTTCAGCCTGCCTTGCCCCCTAATGATTTTCTTATGCAGGAGTGTACGGGAGTGCATTGGAAGTTCCAGAGCAATGGCGATATAATCATAGAGCCTAAAGAGGAAATCAAGAAGCGGCTCGGCAGATCGACGGACTACCTCGATGCACTGGCCAACACCTTCTATCCGAGGGACTACGAAGTTTTTCAAGAAAGTGAAATCTTCGACGATATGCTTTGATTATTCATGTGGAATATGTAATTTTGCAACTGTTTCTTATAATGACAACTGCTTTCATGCAGTTTCATTGCTCTTGCCAGCGTCGACCGTGAGGTTATGCGCTGGTTTTTTTGTTGTCAAAAGAAATGTAAAACTATCTGAAAATCAAGATGTTAGCCGAAAAATAATCGGAAAAATACTTGGTCAAATGTATAAAAAAGACTACCTTTACATCAAATATAAGAAACATCATTTATTCATCTAAAAGACAAGAGCAATGAAAACTGAGAAAAGATTTTTGATTTACTACAACGAAACAGAGGAGTTAATCGGACTTCGTGAGCACCACTTCGATTGGGAAGAGGGTGACGTCATAACGACCAACGGGGTAAAGACTGTGATTTTCGGCATCTTCAATGGAACGGAGAAGGACCTGAGCCTCGTAAAGCGCATGTTCAACGCGCTTCGCAGACACCTCCCGAAGAAGAAGGATGTCCTGGTCCTCGATGATGGCTATGAGTACACGGGTGACAGGCTCGAGGACATGATGCTCCAGATAGAGCACGGCCACACGGAGCTGATTGATGTTAGAAGGAGAGTCTGGAAGTCATTCGATGCACAGCTGGACTTCGTGGATGCAGTATTCTCACAGATGGAAGATTAAGAAAGGAGGTCAGATATGATAATCAATTTGCACAATGGTAAGACGATGAGAGTTAGCGAAAAGAGATTCAATGAGTATTCTAAGAAAGAGGAAAATCGTGAAGACTGGCTCCAATTCAGAAT
>JBJEAY010000467.1:0-1797 GCA_051869575.1 Prevotella sp.
GGTGCAGCCACCGCCTTCATAGGCAGTGCAATACCTATGGAGGCTATCAGTCCCAAGGCGCAGAGTCTGTCAATCTTTCTACGTTTCATATCGTTTGTTATTTAAGTTAATTTTTTATATGAAATACGAAACGTAGTGGTGATTTACGTGGCGGATTACATATTTTTTTTTAACCACCTTTTTATATATAATACGAGCGAGAAGTCAAAATCACTAAGGGTCTCCCCAACTTTTTTATCGGAGAGACCCTTGTTTTAATCAAATAATATGTATGAAACACTCTTAACCCTTTTCCTATTTCACATATTTCTTTCCATTCTTAACCACGATACCCTTGCCATTGGCAGAACGCATGCCTGCGAGGTTGTATTCTGCATTGTCGCGTGCAGATACATTCACCTTGGCATTGTTGATGCCGGTAGTGATGCCATATTCCTTCATCAGGGTGTCGATGTCCTTGGCAGTACCCATCTTGTGGATAGTGAAGTTGGTGGCATCGGTGCCGATGAGAGTGAATCCCACCTTAGAGAGCGTGATGCTTTCAGCAGCGGCTATCTTCTCGCCAAGAGCTGTTTTCTGAGCCTCGTCGAACTTGGCGTCAGACGTGATGTATATCACCGGAGTCTTTGCCTTGCCATACTGCTCTACGTTTGCAAGGTCGAAGCAGATAAGCTCGCGACCGTCAGCAAGTGTCTCTACATTCTTGTACATGTACTGCTCCACCACGTAGTCGTTGCCGTCAATAGGAATGGTAAACCCAATCTTGCGGTCGCCGGCATTTGTCGTGATGCCTTCGGCAGTACAGCTTACCTCAAGGAATACCACCTTGTTGCCGTCGAGGCGGAATGACTCGGTTGTGTTCTTGATGTCGCCGCGCTTGGCATTGTCGGAACCCGATGTGACGTTCAGCTCGTTGCCGCTCACCTCTACGGCTCCGTCCTTGCGTGTTGACTTCCATGAGTCGGTCAGTGTCCAATAGTCTATGACAGCTACAGCCTCTGGCATGTCAACAGTCATATATGGGCGGTTGGCCTCAGTTTCATTTCCCATACCGTAGAATTTGGGTGCGCGGTCCTTGCTCCAGCTTGCCTTTGGCTCCGAGAATGTGATGATGAAGCTGATGTACTTTCTGCCATTCTTCTCCACCACGGCGTCCTTCAATGCCTTGAGTTGTGCCTCGCTTGCGAAGTCGATGTTCTGGGTTGTGTTGCCGCTGGTGCTTCCCTCATAGCGTGCGAGCCATGTGTTGCTCTCGGCAACAAAGCTGGGGTAAGTGCCAATGGCAGCCTTGAAGTTCTCTACGATAGGACAAACACCGTCAGTCCATGTCTGCTCGCTCTCATCGGTCCAGTCGGCGTTGGGATAAATCCATGCGCCGAGGCGGTAGTTTGCCTTGCCTGCCATGGTGAAGTTGAGCGACACCTTGGTTGCCTCGTCGAAGTTGAGGTCGGTGACATCATACATCTGTTGTGCCCACATTCTCTGTGAATAGGTACACTCGATGGTAGCCTGGTCGGTCTTCGGAAATCCCGACTGCCATTTCGTCGGAACAGTCTCCACGTCTTTCTCTGTTCCTGCCGTGCGGAATGCCATTTCAGCCGCGGGGCTTACTGTCTTTGTCTCTGCCCATGCTCCCATTGTCACGAGAGCCATGACGATAAGTGTAAATACTTTCTTCATAATATTTTAATTTTTAAAAGATGAATAATTGTTTGTTGATAATACGAAAGGATAAAGTGATTTACGTGGTGGAAATTTAAATTAATACAAGTAAATCTGCACGCAAAAACGTATTAC
>JBJEAY010000468.1:0-1794 GCA_051869575.1 Prevotella sp.
AGTTAAGGAGAATGACATATTGACAATAGGAAGACATTATAAATTTATAATAAAGATTTTCGATGTTGACGAAACTGTATTCAGAGAAGATGAAGAATTTGAAGATAGTAATGAGATAGCTTCTATGCAGATTGGACAGGGAGTCATAGAAAACGACTTTTATGCCCCATCAAATAATCAAGGTAATTCAAATAAAACAGTAATAAGTTAATAATATAGAGATGGCAATTATAAAATTACAAGGCGAAAAAGAAAAGCAACAAGGGATTTATTACGAATTCGATTCAAGTTCCACTCCTCTTGGAGAAGGGGGGATGGGTAAGGTATTTCGTGGTCGTCGCATAAACATTCATACGCACGAAACTCGTGATGTGGCAATAAAGTTTATGTTCACAGGACTACCCCCGACGGTGATACAAAGGGCAGAAGATGAGGCAAACATACGTATTCAGCACGACAACCTTGTTGAAATGATGGGTTTTCTTGCAGTAGAATCAAAAATGCCCAATGGGGTTACTTCTATTAGATACCACGTGGTAAGTGAATTGCTTATAGGTGTGTCACTATCTGATCTTATGCAAGGAGTTTGTACAGATCAAAGCGGCAATCTTATTCCTTTTGCTCAGACGTTATATAATTTATACAACAGCGACCCTGAGCAATTTGCTGTGACGGTGTTGAAAAAGGTTCTTTCTGGTATAATGGCACTTCATGATGCAGGTTATATTCATAGAGACATTGATCCATCTAATATAATGATAACCAAAGATGGAAAAATCAAACTAATTGATTTTGGTATTGCTAAGAAAGTTGATGGACTAAAAACTCATGACCGTAATCTCACAACAGCGGGCCAGTTCATGGGTAAACCTCAATATGCGGCTCCAGAACTTATCCTTGGTGATATAAAAAGCCAGAATAAGCCAACAGATATTTATGCTCTTGGAATATTGTTATTTCAATTAAACACAGGTCATCTTCCATTTGAGGGACCATCCAATGTTGTTCTTAATAACCACCT
Organism: Prevotella sp.; assembly: GCA_051869575.1. Lineage (GTDB taxonomy): Bacteria > Bacteroidota > Bacteroidia > Bacteroidales > Bacteroidaceae > Prevotella. Next base: position 1,022 of record JBJEAY010000468.1, read on the forward strand.
TCATTCCAATCTGCCACTTAAACAGATTAAAAATGCGAGGTTAAGGAAGATTATTGCTAACGCAACGGAAAAAGATCCTACTAAACGGTATCAGAGTGCAGCTGAATTTAGGGCAGCTCTTGATGCTCTTTCAACAAGTGGAGGGGGAACTGGCGAGATTTTTGGAATGTCAATGGGTAAATTCGCAGCGGTAGCAGGTTCAGCTGTTCTAGTCTTGGCTTGTATTATATTATTATTGGTTCACTTTAGTGGAAACGACATAAAACCAGGTGAAGAAACAGAAAGCCAACAACAGCAGGAAAATATAGACAAACAACAAGAAGGAATGTCATTAACAGAAATGCCTGCAATACGAAAACAGCTTCAAAATCCAAGTGAGGCAAAGGAAGGTCTTGCCAAACTTCAGGAACAGGCAGACAACAGAAATATTGAAGCCATGTTCATTCTCAGTCGTCTTTATGCTGCATCATCGGGTGCATTTACCTTAGGCGATGAATACCTTACCATGCAGGCAAATCTCAAGGGTGTAATCTCTTCCAATCCTGCCAAGGCACAAAAACTCTTGGTAGAAATTGTATCGGATAAGCCTAATTTTTATCCTGCTCTTTATGAACTGGCTTGCAACTATTACGAAGGTCCCAATCTTACAGGTGGCGAAGCACGCAACTTGAAGTATGCTAAAGATTTACTTGACAAAGCGTATAAGTATGCGTCTGAGGCTGAGGACCCTGTTTATGTTAATAAGATTTCTGCACTTTTGAGAAAATATTAAT
>JBJEAY010000469.1:0-1791 GCA_051869575.1 Prevotella sp.
AATGGTCTAAGAAGGCTCACAAGAAAAGGCGACCCCAGCGTACTTATCAAGGCACTCTCAAGGGTTCGTCAATTCAGCACTAATATTATCGGCGAGAACTTTGAGGATACTCGTAGATATTTGGAAAGCACAAACGCCTTTAAAGATGGAGACGGATATATTTTAAGGTTTTAAAGATTTTATGAAGAAACACATATTCACCATAGTATTGGCAACGATGACGGCTCTTGCCGCCTATGCCCAGGAAGTAAAGCCGCATAACAAGGCTGAATATGACGACGAGCTATATAACCCGTCGTTGCAGATGAGAACGCCTATGACGACATCGCCGACGTTGTCCGAATTTGGTGTTAGCATTGATAGCCTCCACCTGCCCGAACTTGACGACCGCGGCAGAGTCATGAACTACAGCTATTATCCCTATTACTTCGGCGGCACGTGGAGCAACTGGCGACTGCATGAGGGACTCAACCTTAGTCTCGGAGCCTCCATATTCTCCCAGTTTGGCAAGCATGCCTATGGTGGTGTAGGTTTTGCGCAGAACCTCTCGGTGCAATATGCCACTGCCCTCACCTCTCGCCTTTCGATAGCCGTGGGCGGTTATCTCGACAATATGTATTGGGCGAACACCACATTCCGCGATGCCGGCATGACTGCCGTACTTGGATATAAATTCAACGAGCAATGGGAGGGCTACGTCTATGGCCAGAAATCCATAGTGACCAACGTCCCCATCCCCCCTTATCTCCAAGACCTGAATGAAATGGGCGACCGCATCGGTGCCGCCCTAAGATATAACATCACCCCAAATATCAGTGTGCAGATGTCGGTGGAAACGAAAAGCAAAAATTCTTTATATAGGTTGCAAAGGTAATGATTTATTATGAATGTTCCAAAAAATATTGCTTTTTTCTGGTAAATACTTGCAAGATATATTTATTTTGATTATCTTTGCCGCAAAAACGAGAATATGAGTCGTAATGAATTTGACGTAATGTGATAACTGATTATGCTTGAACATATTGCAGAATTTACCACTTGGCCGATATTGACAGGTATTATTGTCGGCTACATTGCCAACCGCATAATGAGCGGTGAGGGCAAGGGGTGTTGTATGAACTTGATCATAGGAATTGTGGGCAGCTATGTGGGTGCCTTCATCGGTTCGTTGTTCAATGTGCAGCTCGCCGGAGCGGGATACGTTAAGAACTTCATCTTCTGCGTCATCGGCTCGGTGGTAGTGCTGTGGCTATGGAAGAAGTTATTTGATTAAAATAATAATTTTAGTTAAATATTTCGGGTATTCTGCATATATACCAAAAAAAGACCGTATATTTGCATCACGTAAAGTACGTGACGTAAAAAGCGTGATGACATGAATAAGAAAAAAAGAATACCACTCAATCCATTTGTACTGACGGGATACGTCTCGCCTGATTATTTTTGCGACAGGCAAAAAGAGACTGACAAAATCATATCAGCATTGCTAAATGGCAGAAACATCACCTTGACAAGTCCACGACGTATGGGCAAGACGGGGCTGATACATCATGTTTTCCATAATATGCAGGAAAACAATGATGCGAAATGCTTTTATGTTGACCTTTATCAAACAGACAGTCTTGAACTATTAGTCAAGAAATTGGCTGACACGATTCTTGGTACACTTGATTCCACGGAAGACAAGATAGTGAAGAATGTGGTTTCTTTTTTCAAGATGTTACGACCTGTTGTTACAATTGACCCGATGACAGGAGAACCAGGATTCAAGGTGGATGTTGAGCCTGGACA
>JBJEAY010000470.1:0-1786 GCA_051869575.1 Prevotella sp.
ATGAGTACTTATTCCATCCTGCCTCAGAGAGTCCATAGCGATAGAACTTCTCAAGGCGCGCCAACTTCTCGGTCAGTCGGTTGGGATAGCCTATGTAAATAATATGTTCGCCCACTCTTGGCACAAGCTCCACCGTACCGTCGGCAAGCACATTCACCTGCACTATCTGGTTGCGCCAAAACTTGTCGTTGACGATGGTGTTGCCTAATTTCGTGAGCACCTTGCATGCATACTGACGACTCACCTTGCCCGTGGCTATCATTATCTCCGAACAATATTTGCTGTTGGGCATCACGCCTCCATGATTATCCACATAGTAGTCGTCACCGTTTTCCGCCTTCACCCTCATCACCGGTGTGCGCTGTGTGAGTTGTATGCACACATGCCCCATCTGTGTCTTGTAGCATTGGGCATCATTTACGAAAGGACTGCTTTTGAGTACGTCCTCTATCTTGCGTGCGTCAATTTTGTCCATGGGCTGAGCCAAAGGATAGAGCTTCGCCTTCTGCAAGATTGACTTTATCTCATTGGCATTGAGAAATCCGTCAACGACAGCATCCTTGATGTCAATCTTCACCTGACTGCACACAAGCTCATTGCCGTCAACCGGCTGGTTGAACGAGGTGACGGCAAAGAACAGATAGACACCCAGCAGGATATTGACTACCACCAAGAGGCTCTTCTTCCAGTTGTAAATCCAATGCTTCATATTTTTCTATGTTTTACATCTACTTTTGGGAGTTAAAGGAGTTAAAGGAGTTGAAAGGAGTTAAAGACACATCTTCTTTTCAAGTTCCTTTGCTATCTCGGGCACCATATTGTCGAGATCACCGGCACCGAGAACCACCAACACGTCGAAGTCGTGGGTCTTCACATAGTCGAGCACGTCTTCCTTGTGTATCATCTCCTTCTCCACTCCATCCTTGAGATTGTCGTAGATAAGTTTGGATGTAACCCCCGGAATCGGTTCTTCGCGAGCGGGATATATGTCGCACAACACCACTCTATCGAGCAGACTCAGACTATCCGCAAAATCCTTGTAGAAATCGCGTGTGCGGGTATAGAGGTGCGGTTGGAACAATGCGGTTATCTTGCGGTCGCTATACAGTTCGCGAATACTTTTCGCGCTCTGGTATATCTCCTTCGGATGATGTGCATAATCGCTCAGGAACACCAGTTTGTCGCTCTTTATCTTGAAGTCGAAACGTCGGTCAACACCTCCGTATGTCTTCATTCCGTATTTCAGTTCCTCTTGCGTGCAACCATTCAGTTGTGCCATCGCCATTGCCGCAATACCATTGTCGATGTTGATTGGCACAGGTTGTCCGAGTTCCACATTCTTCACACATTCTATTGGCGAGACGAAGTCAAAGGTGATGCCTCCATTGGCAATGCGGATATTCTCGGCATGGAAGTCACCACTGTCACGGCTGTATGTGTAGCGTCTTACTCCAGGCTGCAACTGCTCCTTCATCTCCAGTCCCTCGTGGATTATGAGTGCTCCACCTGGTTGTATCAACGACGAATAGTGACTGAAACTTTCGAGATAAGCCTCCTTGGTGCCATATATGTCGAGGTGATCGGGGTCGGTGGCAGTGATTACCGACATCCATGGCGAGAGCCAATGGAAAGAGCGGTCGAACTCATCTGCCTCAATCACCACATAGTCGCTGTTGCTCAGAATATAGTTGGTGCCATAGTTCTTGGATATGCCTCCGAGGAATGCATTGCAATCGAGATGGCTCTGATGCATGATATGTGCACACATTGTCGAGGTTGTTGTCTT
>JBJEAY010000471.1:0-1786 GCA_051869575.1 Prevotella sp.
CAAGGCGCAATACGAGTTCGTCCACCCACTCCGACTTTCCGTCGTTGGTGCGTCCGGTGACGATTGCCAGTTGACTTGTTTGGAAACTCACCACCTTGTCGAGGTTTTCCCAACCAGTGACGGCGCCAGGCTTTGGACCTTCCTCGTAGAGCATGTCGAGCATCTCGCCCAGGTCGTCCATTGTCTTCACGTCTTTCAATGGCATGGGTTTGGCTTCTTCCACTCGCTTCCTGAGCGACTCAGCACCATGCTTCACCAACTCGTCGTTGGCATCCTTGCAATCATCACAGAACTCTACACGATAGCACACCTCAGGTCCGAATCTGCGGGTGAGCTCCTCGGCAGCCTTCATGCCGGGGGCATCCATGTCGGTGGCTATATACACGCACTTCTTGTCGGCGAAGTATAGTTCGTAGAAGCGGTCGAGCCATGAGGTGTTGCCGTTGGCTCCGCTTGGCATGCTCACCACACTGTCATATCCCGCCGCCACCATTGAGATGGCATCAAACTCGCCCTCGGTCACTATCACGTAGTCACTACCTAATGCGGAGTCGATGTTATATGGAATCAGTTCCGCTCCCTTGTACATCATGAAGTGCTTCTCGCTGTCGCGATACTTGCGGTTGATTAGCACTCCTTCATGGAGGTAGTTGAACACGATGCAGTGTCTTTCTGCATTTACTTGCGGCATTACGGACGTTGCCTCTGTTATCTTCATCCTTGTGATAACGCTCATTGGCAGACGGCGTGTCTCTGTGAGATACTTCACAGTCTTCTCGTCCTTGGGCGCAGGGAATGAGTCGGGCATAGCCGGACGTTTATACTTTGTGGCTTTCTTCTGCATCGATCGAACCTTCTCCGCAAGTTTTGCCTTGCGCTCCTGATACTCACGCGTGTCCATTCTCCATTCCGCACCGCAGTTATGGCAAGCGCAGTTGCCGGTGTTGAGCGACACCCACAGCTCGCGTTCATTCCTGTGTTCGGTCTTGCGGTTGGCGTGGCAGTGGGGGCAGAACGTGCGTATCTCGTTCTTGCCCGGCACTTCCTTGGCATCCCTAATGTTGATGCCGTATGACTCAAGGTCATACTTACTTGTGTTAATACTCATAATCTTTAGTTTTTGTGTTAATAATATCTTTATACATATTTCCCAATGTGTCCACCCATTCGCCGTCCACCCAGTCGGCTGTTTGGCTCGGGCGTGGCGGAGCATTGTCGGGCAGCGGACTGCCAAGGTAGCTGCGATGTCCCGGTGCGGAGCCTGCATCCTCGAAGCGGTAGGGGTTCTGCTCAGGATGATTGCGGTCGTATTCGGCGAGTCGGGCGGCGAGGACTGTCCCCGTGGGATTACCTGTACAGAAATTGCAGAAATATCGTCGGGCATCGCTCTCGTTCATAACCGATTCCTCCTTTGCCTGACTCACCACATGTTGCACGAAGAGTTCCACGGCGTAGTCCCAGTGGCGGCGAAGCAACGGAGTCGTTCTCGACTTCATCATCACCATCTCAGCCCATGCCGTCTGTTGGTCAAGATAAGATGTCACCATCGCCAGCAAATTCTTTTGAGATGTAATCTCTTTCTTATTCTCTTCTTCTCTTCTCTGTAACGTGCGCGGGGGCGTTGGGATTGCGTCGGAATTGCAATCGGTGGCAAATAGCTTGGCATCCGAAGCGTCATCCTCGGCTTTACCGCGACAACCTTTGCATAGATAATCCACGGCAGAGAATACGTGCCCCATGCCATCATCAGTGAAGAGACCGAAATCCTCCACTATATGTAGATCGG
>JBJEAY010000472.1:0-1779 GCA_051869575.1 Prevotella sp.
GTGAATTTATGGCTTTGCGGACGACCGAATTTCGGGCTTCGTCTGTTGGCCCTGCGCGATGTTGGTATCACGTCATTCCTGTGAAGACCCATATTTCAACCACTTTTTTAATCCCCAATTGGATTACTTAGTTCACCTCACATAGTTTTGCCACGTTATCCTCGAAGTTGTCCTTGTCGATGGCGTGGTTCTTGAGGGTGGAGCGGTAGTTGTAGATGGTTTGCGCCGAATAGTTGAGCAAGGTGGCTATGCGGTTTGTGTCCTTCATTCCCATTCTCACGAACGCCATGATGCGCAGTTCGGAGTTGAGTAGTTGACCTTCCTTCAACTGTATGCGATGTTCGGGCAGCAGCAGAAGGTTGAATTCATCCACAAACTTCGGATAGAGATTGAGGAATGCACGGTCGAAGGTGAAGAGCACCTCTTTCACGTCCTTGTCCTTTAGCCTGTTGTTGTTCAGAAGCACGAGCAGGTCGTCAACCTGGTGAGCCTTCACCTTGCGCTCGATGGTCTTGGTGAGGTTGTTGTATTTGTCGATTGCCACGGCGCAAAGGTCGATGAATAGACTGACATACTTGTCACGACTGATATTTGTGGCCTTGAGCTTTTCGTTGAGTATGATCCTGTCTTTTCTTTGGGCAATGAGTTTTTTGTTTTGCTTTAGACTATACATTACGACAACAAGCAATCCGATGGCGAGTGCCCCCATGATGGCAATGACGGTGAGATTGTATTTGGCGATAGTGTCCTCTGCTTTCTGATAGCCCAAAGCTATGTCAGGCAGTTTGCGAGCTATCTCGGTGAGTCGCAGACGGTTGTTGTAGTATATCGCATCCTCCACCGAATACACCAAGTAGCGTTGTGCCTGAGTATATTCCTTCTTGTGGCTTGACAGGTATTCAGCCAGTTTCTGCATTGCGAGATTCTCCTTCAGTGGTATCGACTGGTCGGAGATGGCGGCGAGAATCATATAGTGCTCATAGTCATCATATCTCTCCTGCATCTCATACACCATGGCAAGGGCACAGCACGCACTGGCATATCTCCTCTTCGATTTGTCGAGCTTGGATATGCAAGCGAGATAATTCTTTTCCGCCTCCTTCAGGTTGCCTAAGTTCCACTGCTTTTCTGCCTTGAAATAAAGACCGTCGGCAGTGTTTCCTGGTTCTATCATGCACAGAGTGTCAAGATAGGCATCAGCCTTCTTTGCGTAGATATCGGCGCGAGCTTCGTCCTTGACGTATGCCTCCCACGTGTTGTATATCCATCGCCATGTTTCGTAGTAGAGTCGTAAGTATTTCTTGTCGAGGGCGGCGGTATCAACATTGTGCATGGTCGTCTCGGCATCGTAGTAGTGACCAGAGGTGGCGAGGATATATGCATCGAGAATCCTCACCTTGTTTATATTGTCGGCACGATTGAGGCTTACGGCCTTTTTCATCGCAAGGTCGATATACTTTGAGGCTGAGTCGGAGTTGAACAGGTAATAGTGCTTGACGAGACTGTCGCATAGTGCGAATTGTCTTTGTTCATCCTTGCATTTGTTCAATTCGGCTTTAAAGTCGGCAATTTTCTCCTCCTTTGCTTTGGTCACTTCCTGACGCTTTGCAAGGCTGGTTTCCAACGCATCATACAGTTTGTCGTTATGCCCACTGCATGAGAACAATAGAGCAAGAGCGATAAACATTGTCATTTTTTTGTAGTTCATAAATATATATGCTTGGGTTTGGGACTGCAAATATACGTCTTTATTTTTAATTGGCAATGAAAAATTAGTTT
>JBJEAY010000473.1:0-1776 GCA_051869575.1 Prevotella sp.
CCCTCGCAGCCGTAGGCATCGACGGCAGCCGCATCGACGAGATGGCACATCACATCGCCGTCAACGAGGGACTCGACCAAGCCTGGGTGCCGCTGTATGAGGAAGACATCGCAGCCATCCTGCGCGACTGTATGTAACAGACATCAAAATGAATATCAATGCTCGACATCAAGAAATCGAGGTTAATAACAATAAATATTTATGGTAAAAAAAGTATTGGTAATATCTACAAGTTTACGCCCCAGGAGCAATTCCGAGGCGTTGGCAGACGAATTTGTACGTGGAGCTGTTGAGGCTGGTCACGAAGTGGAGAAACTGTCGTTGCGCGGCAAGGAGATAGCATTCTGCCGTGGATGCATGGCATGTCATAGTCTTAGGACTTGTGCCATAAAGGACGACATGATTCCCATCATACAGAAGATGCACGACGCCGACATCATCGCCTTCGCCACTCCTATCTATTATTACGAGATGTGTGGACAGATGAAGACGATGCTCGACCGTGCAAATGCTCTCTACGACTCCGACTACCATTTCCGCGACATCTATCTGTTTACCGCCGCTGCCGAGGATGAACCCGATGTGCCCCAAAGGGCTATAGAGGGACTTGGAGGCTGGATTGCCTGTTTCCCCAAGGCTCGCCTTGCCGGCCAAGTATTTGCAGGAGGAGTAAACGACATGGGCGACATAGAAGGGCACCATGCCCTCGCCAAGGCGTATGAAATGGGTAAAGCATCATCCTTTGTCGCCGGCACGTGAGTCATCTGAGTAATGAGATTGTGGTCTGACACATTTTCCAAAATATCATTAAGAAAACAAAAAAGTAAGGAGCTATTATTTGTCTTTTAATAGAAAATGAGTATCTTTGCATCCGATATTTGGACTAAAAAACGGAGTGCTACTCCTATTTTTGGTCCAAAATACAGGAATATAAGAATGAATAATTATGCTTGAGAGGCTTGTTTCTCCATACTTGAAGAGCCCCTTGTCGGTTATCTTATACCTACATATACACGGAAAGTGAAACGTGACATCAGACAGGCTCCACGCTCTGATCCGATATATGTTTTGTAAGTGTCTAATAATCAACGGTGTTTGTTTTGTATTAAGTATAAATGATACCATAATGTTCCCATTCATTGTTATGTGTTCCATTTAACTTTATATTCCTTGAAAATTGCAGCAAAACCATTTTTTGCGATTAACATTCATTGACTTGATTTTTGCAGCTTCAATTCATTTGTGGGTTCATAATACCAACTGCAAAATTACTAAATATTTTTGGAAAAACAAGTCTTTGGTCAAGATTTTTTCTCCTTGCATGTTTTTTCGTCTACTGGAACAACATTGGTTCTTGCTTCTGCGCTCAGTTTTAACCGCATGCCACATATCATTTAAGTCCTTGTAAAACCTGCACCAATGCCAAATACAAGAAATTATATTTGTAAAATGTGACCTAAATAGAGCTTTCTGTGTTTCAATTTGTCACAATTAAGCAGATTTAACAGTAAAATTCAGTAGGTTATAAAATATTTTATTATCTTTGCGGCAAATATTTACGTAAAGATTTGATATAGATATGTTACTGTCTGCAAAATTCGAAAATATATACTCGTTTAACGAAGAAACACGTATCTTGTTTACAGCCAGCAAGAGCGACCTGTTACCATTGCAAGTGTCACGCGCGGAGAAACGTGACGACATTTCGGTACTTCGTATGGGATTAATATATGGAGCAAATGCTTCAGGAAAGTCAAACATCATAAAATGTTTAGC
>JBJEAY010000474.1:0-1776 GCA_051869575.1 Prevotella sp.
CACTCGCTATCTTATAAGCCCGTGATGATTTGAGAAGGGAGTAATTGGTCTTGATGATATGCCTTATCCCTTGTACTGTCCTTTTCAGAAGATGGGATATAGTCGTAATGGTATATCCCGCATCTATCAATTGACAGACAAGTATGGCACGAGCCATACAGACGTTCTCGTTCTTGGAAGAGCCTAACAACCCTTCCTTTGTGATTGCGGTATCACTATAAACCGCACTCTTGCAGCAATCGATAACTATATCAACAATGCCGCTCAGTTCAAAATCTTTTCTGTTCATGATTAAAGAATATTTAATGGTTGGCTTAAAACCTTCCGACCCTCACGGGCAGGAAGGGAAAAACAAATCTAATTTAACACATTAAAAAAGAAAATTAAAGAAAACTAAAAATGCCAACTGTATCAAATATTCTGCCTGTCCTTACGCTTTATAAACCACGTAAGGTATATAATTGTAGCGGCTACGATGACAAATGCCAAGCCGCCGAATTTTACTTTCATTCTATCCCATAAGGATAGCTGCTTTTCAATTACTTTTTCTACATATACGGAGTCGTTTTTAATCCTTCTCAGCGAGTCGATAACGCTGCGGAAATATGCCGTAGAATCGACTTTAGTGCTTTCGTGGGACAATTCTTTGTTTGTGTCCCGAAAATGCCACTGAGAGGAATTAATGACGTTTCCTGCCGTGTCCTTGACGATAACTATGCAGTCACGTCTTGACTCGATGACCGACTCACGTATCGAGTCGAGGATTTGAGTCAGATTGTCAACACGGATTGTGTCGTGAACATATCTGTCGATGTATTCCGTTCTGACGGTTTCTGTTACTATCTGCTTGCCCTTGCATCCTATTAATGTGAGGGCAAAGCCTATGAGCATCATACTCAGTAGCATGTATGCCCATCCTGTGCTTGTTCCTTGTTTTTTCATAATTGCATTTTTTAAAGTTTATGTAAATGGATGTAGGTGGGTGTAGGGTTAGGAGGATTTGCCGAAATATCGGTCTGCCTCCCATGCTCTGCGCTTGACAAGTCCTGCCAGTGTCTTGCCGCCGCTCTTTACCCATTTGACAAACTCGCCACGTATATACTGCTCTGCCTTGCCTTGACGAATAAATTTGAGCAATGTGGAACGACCAAGTGCCCCTGTGCCAAGATTGAAGCAAAAGTCCACAAGCGCATCGAACTGTCCTTGGGTCTTACATACACCAAGGTCGTTGACATATTTCTCACATGGTAGAAGGTCACCTTTTAGCAATGATATTGCCTGTGCCTCAGTGATTTTCTGACCTTGTTTGACTCCCTTTGTGTGACCGACTCCGATAGTCCATACTCCTGCGGGGCATTTGTATGCGGTCAGCTTGCAGCCCTCGAAGTCGATAATCTTGTTCAATAGTAATTCTGATGATTTCATTGCTTTTCCCTTTCTTATTTAAGTTTTCGGGCAAAAAGTTAAATAAGAGTTGCGCTTATTTAAGAAATCGCCCGAAAAGTTTAATTAATCCTTCATTTTTGCGTAAAACTCGGTCTTGATGTTCTCATAGGCGAGGTTCACATTGGAGAAGGCTCTTGTGTTGTTTTCTCCGTCAACGTGGTATATCTCGCTCTCGACAACCTTCGCCACCTGTTCTATCCATTCCTCGTCGCAGTAGCTTGATAATGGCTTACCTTTATATGTAAAGGTGTCAAACTTGGAGTTTCTGTCATCGTGGATAACACGGAGCGACTTGCGGATTTTTATACTCGTTGCCTCGTGGTCTGCGAT
>JBJEAY010000475.1:0-1775 GCA_051869575.1 Prevotella sp.
ATGCAATATAACTGATATAGAATGAGTTAAGTTGTAAAAATAACCAACGAAGTAGAGCATGGCTCCGTAGAAATGCACGGTAAGGTAACGACTGATCCACTTGGCCCATGCTCCCTCCCATTTTGGGAGTACGGAGAACGCCCATTGTATAGGTCCGAAGATGGTAAGCATACCTAACATTATCTGCTGACAGTATATTGTCGCCCACCATCCTATTCGGTATATAATAAAGGCGAGGAACATAAGTAGTTTATCGAAAAATACTATTAGACTTGCATAGTTTGCCTTGGCTTCCTCATATTGGGCGGCTATCTTTGTGTCTTGTTCCTTTGAGATGGATTGTGTGTCCTTCGTTGTTTCGGAATTCGCCTTGCCGAGGTTTTCCGCAATGGTGGTCTTGGCTGCCTTCTCTGCATTGACCCTGGCACTGAGCTCCTTCATCAAGGGAACCAACTCCTTGTATTTTATCTCCACCTGTGCGGCTTCCGCCTCGTACATGTCGGCTGTCCAGCTTCCTATACAGTTCGGGATGTACGACAGGTAGTCAAGGACACTCCATCCTATATTGTTCGAATGGGAATTGGGATACCAGAAAGCGAGCACGACGGAAATACCGAAAATTTTCAATATCTTCATCACGTCGAAGGTCTCGTGCTTTACCATCATCTTGTATGCCATACCCGCTGCTACGATAATACTGAACAATGCGGCGAGACAGATACTCATCTGCAAAACATACCAGAACGGTCCCGAATTCCCAGTGAACGTGGCATCGGTGAGAAAATCGTTTGTCGCAAAGACAACTTCATCCATTTCCTTCTCGAAGAGGTTCACACTGAGCATAGTCGCAAGTGAATCGGCAATCTCACTTTGTATTCTCGTCTTCACTTCGTCGGGTATTTTTCCGTTGCCTGAAGATGATTCGGCAAAGGCTGATTGAGGTGACATCATCAGAAATGATGTTACCACAAGGATGAAGGTCATGAAAAATTTTCTTGTTTTCATAATAATCAATATTTATATATTACACAATTACTGTATGGATGCCATGGCTAATTTCCATCTGCCCAAGGCATATATGGCATAGTTTTTCTTCTCTATCTTTACGGGCTTTCGTAAGTTGGCATATTCCTCCAAGGATTTGCCTGCCTCCAAATACATAAGCAGACCGCATAGCTCATAGTTGTACTGCAACACGTCGTTATACAGGTCGATGTAGCATTTCTTCCTATCTACGGCTTTCATACGGTAGCTTTCGACTATTCCGATGGCTTGCTTGACTGCCTCACGTTTCATATTCCACTGATTCCAGACTTCTCCTGATCCACCGAACCTTGGTGTTTGTATCAAGTCTATGTTGTCCGACCATTGATTTAGCTTCTGATCGAGACGTGCGCGCTCAACTGAAAAGAAAGTTCCAACCGTCGAGGATTTATCCAAAATATTCTTTTCCTGTTCTACTAAGGCTCTTCTACGGGCTACGCTGTCAATACTGTCGGCATATGCCACTTGTGGGGAGGTTTCAAGTTGATTAACCTCTCTCGGAGCAAATATACTCATTTTTCGACACTTTGAAGTGGTAAAACCGTGATGAAATACTCCATAATATGTATCTTCCGCCTTAAGTCCCTCTCCAAGGCCACTTTCCATAAGTCTATAGTGTCTAAACACAATTTCCCTATGAATATATGTAGGTGATGATGTTTGGGCAAATGTACATACATCAACCATAAATAATGCTGCTATTATTAATAATCTCTGTATTTTCATATTAT
>JBJEAY010000476.1:0-1773 GCA_051869575.1 Prevotella sp.
CGGTGTTTCTTGATGTCCTTGGTGTTGACCATGCGTCCAGCCTCACGTTCTGCCAGCAAATTGAGGTAAGCCTTGGTCTTCAGGCAGACAAGAGCATAATGGGAGGCATAGCGCAGGCCGTCCTCCACATAGCTGTTGTTCACGGTCAGCTCATAGTATTCTTCATCCATCATGATGGCACTGAGGCTCGACACGTCTTCTCCTGTGGGTATCGGCTCCAAATGGAAGCCGGAAGGTTCGCCAAGCAAGTCGGAGTGCCTTGAAAGCAGTTCTATCTTGGCAGGAAATCCAGGCTTGCCGTCCTCAAAGCGGTACAACTCGTATGCCGGTGCCTTGTTTTCCCCACGCTTGCGCTTGCTATTCCTGTATTGACCCTCCTTTACGAATTGCCAAAAGGCATTTGCAAACTCAGCCGTCATCTTTTCAACCACCAGTATCATGTCAATATCGACCGTGGCGCGTGGTTCCACCATGGTCTTGCTCAGTACCGCATCACAGGCGGTGCCACCTATAATCACATAGTTCTCAGAGAAAGCACTGAATGCCTCCCTGAACTTTTCTATTCCTTTTACCATAATCTGTCAATCATTAATTCAATTTCTTTTTCTACCCTCGGGTCATCGTCTTCCCTCAATGAGAGGACAAGAGAAAGGCAGTCCACAAAATCATCCTCCTTCTCTATGACCGGGGGATATTTCCACACTTCTATCCTGGTGCCACCGTCCAGAATGTTCAGTTCGGGCAGTGCGCCAGCCTCTTTGGCTTTTCTGAACTCTGGATCATAGATGACCTTCGTCTGCATCCGTTCTGGATTGAGAGCCGAGTAATGCGATAGGGCATTGATGCCTCCAATCACGCCCTGCGCCACTTCTTCGTCAGCGTACCATACGGATTTGATGGGATTCTGCATCAATGGTTCAGCCTCTTCCCAGAGTTGTTTGCCTTCTCTCTCAAAGTGTATGCGCTTCGTCCCGTTGTTGCTCACATCCACATCAACTAAGTATGTGGCCTTCAGCTGGCGGACGGCACGGCTGATGGCAAGATAGTTGTAGGGCAGCAGCTTTTCCATGTCCGACAGGGTACAGCCTTCCAAACTCTTGCGCTGAAGATGATACAGCAGCAGGTATTGGGCAGCAGGTTGCAGCCGTCCCTTGTTGATTGGCGCACTGTCCCTTGCGTTGATGAGGAAGAACGGCAGAAAGACATACTTGCCGCTCACCACAAAATACACGCCTTGCTCAATATACCTGTTACGCTCGTATGAAGCCAGTTGGTCGAACATTATCACGCATGGCTTCCCCAAGACCGCAGACAGGTTTGATGTCAACTTCTTGCATTGTACGGGCGTGAGGTGTACAGGCATTTTGCTTTCCAACACTACAAACTGGGCTCCCATATACTCTATGTCATAGAACGAAAACATAAGCAGTGCATCGGTAAACACACCTTTCAATTCATTCCGATTCTTAAGCCGCATCGGAATAGTCTTGCCTGCTATAATTACTGCCTTGTTCATGTTTTAATCATATTTGCACGATTATCATTGCTAATGAAAACAGTGCAAAGATAATGATAATAGACGAGAATCAGGCATGTTTTGGCGAAAAAGTGCTGATTTGATATGCAAATTCAAGGCTTTTGAACCATTTTTGCACCAAATGATGATGTTTTCGTCTTGATAATGTCATTCAGATGCTGTTCGTTTCTTCTTCATCAGGTAGTCGTTGACATCCTTGTAGTCGGCATACCTGAAGGACTCGTCCGTCACCCTGT
>JBJEAY010000477.1:0-9827 GCA_051869575.1 Prevotella sp.
TGAAGATTTCCCGATAGAATCCATCCGCATGGGTGATGGCATGATACACCCCTTCCCCCTTTTCGTTCAGCACAATGTTGGTGAAGTTGTCATATTCATCAATGATCAGATAGAGGGGAATACCCAGTTCATGGGCGGCATCATTGATCAGATTCAGTTTCTGGACAGCCCAGGGGCAGTTCAACACTTCATCTACTACCCTTTGCGGATAGTCCTCACTGTATCGTGTGATGAATGTATTCAGACGGCCATTGCAATACACATTGAAATTCTCTTCCAAATGCTCCATGTTACTGCCTGCACGCGAGAAATCGAAGTACATCACCTGATAGGTATTGCGCAAGGGGGTCGGATTCTTTCCGATCCACAAATCCCCGAAGAGTTTGTCAAACTCCTCTTTGCGAGCCTTGTCATAGTAGGCCTGCATCATGCTGATGAACAAACTCTTCCCGAACCGGCGCGGACGGATGAAGATCAATGTATCAGGCTGTTCCTCCAGCAAAGGCAAATACATAGTCTTATCTACATAATATCGGTTTTGCAACCTGATTGCCACGAAGTCCGACTTCCCATAGGGTATCTGTCTTATTGCGCTCATAACCAAATCATTTTGTTCTTGTTGCAAATGTAGATAAAATCCGCAAGATTCAACAACGGCAGGATAAAAAAGATAGCCTGTCAGATGGGCTGGCCAGTACTGGCGAGCGATCTGGGGAGTACTGAAGAGTGAGGTCTGGTAGCTCTACTCAGCGGGCCGAGTAGCCCTGTCCGACGCGTTGGGCCGTACTGGCGAGTGCACCGGACAGAGCAGGCGGGCCGGACTGGATAGTCTCCCCAGCGTGACAGATAGGGAGCCCGGTACGTTCGGCAGACTATTTGGGTTACACCAACAGGGCTCCCCGACGCAACAGATCGTATAGCCCGGAGTAATGGGTTGCCTATATTCACGAACAATGGGATTTATATACGGAAACATTTCATGTATTTTCCCCCTTCACTGTGTAGAGCTACAGTTCCCTATCAGTCAACAGGCTCAAATCAATATCCGGAATCATCACATTCGCAAGCCTGTCCTCGACGAGAAATCCCATATACAGCGGAATGGTGAGGATATCCCCCTCGCGTCCCACATTATACTGTCCTAACTTGATCGCATTCTTGACATGATACACATCCCTGTTCTTCAGAACCGTCGTCATACTTTTCGCCTTTCCAGTCTTCGCTTTGACTTCAAGGATAACACATTCCCCTTTAAATCTCACCAAGAAATCCAGTTCAAGCCCGCTATCCTTGTGAAAGTAATATAGTTTTTGCCCTGACTTGCACAGAAAGTCTGCCATCAGATTCTCAAAGATGGCCCCCTTGTATCCCAGCAGATTGCCCTTTAGAATATCCAGCTGAGTACCATAGTCAAGCATGGCTATCAGAATACCTATGTCAGAGGCATACACTTTGAAACAATCCTTGATGGAATTTCCCTCCAACGGCAGTTCCGGCATCTGTGTGTTATAGCATCTACGGACTATCCCGGCATCTTCCAACCATTGGATGCTACCGAGATATTGCGAAGCCCGTCCTCCCCTCCTGACTGTGGAATACTGGAATTTCTTGTTCTCCTTGGCCAATTGCTTGGGAATGGACTCAAAACATTCACGGATATTGGGCTTGTCTGCATCATCCGCATATTTGACCATATCCTCTTCGTATTCAGTAATAAGATTCCGCTGCATCTGATAGATGAGTTCGATGTTCTTGGTTTCAAGGAAGCAGTTCACCACTTCCGGCAGACCTCCGACAATGACATATCTGTACAGCAGCCCCATCAGTACCTTATGGATCCCGTCAGGAACGGCCTTTTCGTTTTCAAAACAGGATTTGACAGTGTCAATGACCACCTCTGTGATTCCGTTCGCCCATAAAAACTCTTCAAAATCCAACGGATACATATCAATCAGGGTCTCATAGCCGACGGGGACAGAATCCTGCCCTACCTCCTCTTTCTTCTTTTTGCTTTGGCCGTATCCTTTCACACCCAAAAGAGAGCCAGTGGCAATGACATCGAAACGTCCGTCTATATGGAATGATTTCAAAGCTGTCCTTGCCTCCTTACATTCCTGAATCTCATCAAGGATGATGCAGGTTTTGCCTGCTATGAAACGACTACCCGCAATCAAGGCAGAGAGGTTGAGAATAATGGTATCGACATCTATATTGCCAGTAAAAGCAGATTTCTTATCCGGTTCAAGTATGAAGTTCATATAGACTACACTCTCATAATTCTCCCTGGCAAATTTCTGGACAATGTATGTCTTTCCACATTGGCGGATGCCTTTTATCACCAAAGGCGTCCTCTCTTCAGACTTCCTCCAATTGGCCAAATATGTTTCTATTTTCCTTTTGAGCATAGCAATTTTGTTCTTTCAATGCCAAAATTACACTTTTTCAAATGAATAACTCATAAACTGACACACTTTTTCAAACGAATATCATCTATTACCATACACTTTTTCAAACGAAAGACAAAAGAATAGTCACCAAACCTTTTTCTTGAAAATCACAACTCAAAAAGCAAAAGATGACAGAATAGAGAAGTAAGACTGACACACAAAAAGTTAGGCTGTTGTTGGCTTCGGTTGTCCATAGTAACGAGGACATGGTTTTGGCAGAATATTGCGGGAGTTAGGTTTTCAAATCGTTACCTGACATTATCCGCAAGTTTAGGAGCAAATGTTTATTTATCAGCGTTTTGCAAGATTTTGCTTACCAACAAATGGTTCTCATGAACTTAATTTTGTAACCTGTAAAAAAGTAAGTTATGAGATCGACATTCAAGGTTCTGTTCTATGTGAACGGCAGTAAGGAAAAAGACGGCATGGTGCCGATTATGGGACGCATCACCATCAACGGGTCGGTGGCGCAGTTCAGTTGCAAACGTGTCATTCCCAAGGCACTTTGGGATGCCAAAGGGAACCGGGCTAAAGGAAAGAGCAAGGAGGCAATCGAGATCAACTATGCGCTTGAAAACATCAAGGCGCAAATCATCAAGCATTACCAGCGCATATCCGACCGTGAGGCATTCGTCTCGGCGGAAATGGTTCGCAATGCCTTTCAAGGAATCGGTACGGAATATGAAATGCTAATGCGTGCATTTGACAAAGAGAACGCAGATTTCGCCAAACGTGTAGGAAAAGACCGCGCCAGACGAACATACAAAAAGTATCTGACCGTGCGCAACTATGTGGCTAAGTTCCTTATGGCGCATTACAGGAGGAAAGATATTTCCATGAACGAACTCACGGAAGATTTTATCAAGGACTTCGCCGTGTATCTGAGTAATGAGATAGGATTGTCGCAGTCTTCCATCTGGGTTTATCTGATGCCGTTGAAACACATTGTGGCATCTGCCCATTACAACGGAAAGATAGCCCGGAATCCATTTGCCCAGTTCCATGTAAAACCCAATGTCAAAGAACGGGAATTCCTCACCGATGAAGAGCTAAGTGTTCTTATCAGCCACAAATTTGCGAAACCTCACCTCTCACTTGCCCGTGACATCTTCGTATTCAGTTGCTTCACCGGAATCTCGTTCACCGACATCAAGAATCTGACAACTGAAAACATCATGGAAATCGGAGGGCATAAATGGATTATCGCAAAGCGACAGAAAACAGGTATTCACTTTCAGATAAGGTTGTTGGACATACCCTTACGAATTATTGAGGAATATGCTCCGCTTCGCAAAGACAATCGCCTGCTGTCTTTTTGTAGCGGCTCTGGCATGAACAGCAAACTGAAACAGATTATGAAAGAATGCGGTATCGAAAAGAATATCTCATTTCATTGCGCCCGCCATTCTTTCGCCGTCTGCGCTTTAAGTAACGGTATGCCAATAGAAAGCGTAAGCCGTATTCTTGGGCATACGGAAATTAAAACCACACAGATTTACGCTAAGATTACAGATGCAAAACTTGATAAGGATATTGAAGCATTTGCAGACAAGATAAGTGGAAAGTTCTCTTATGAAAAATCAATCAATGGGTAGACTTATGAACAGAGGAATAATAACAGTCAGTGAAACAGGTATGGTCACTATGCCAACCGCACCCGTATGGATGACGCAATTCGAGATTGGCGGCCTGTTCGGGGTATTCTCGTGTGACATCCGAAAAGCGATTCATACGATCTATAAGAACAGGGAGTTGAGCGAATATGATACGATAAAGTATGTCAAGCAACCGGACGGCATCAACTATGATGTTTATAACATTGAAATGGTTATAGCCATTGCATTCAAGATACGCAGTAAAGAGAGTATCTTGTTCAGACAGTTTGTAATAAGTGAAATCTGCGCCACCAAGAAAGGAACTCCGATAACATTGTTTGTTTCTTGTGGCAGGGGAAGCAACCGATGGTATAGTTGAGTTTCATCCCATCAGCCACCAGTTCCCGATGCTCGGATGCAAAGGTAGCGTGTGGATCTGACGGCAGCGGCAAGGTCAGGCGGCAAAGCCGTTTCGGACAGAATCTTCCTCAAACAGGTTTGAGTGTATTCAGCCCGAAAACTTTGCCTCTGCCAGCCACACGCATTTGAGGCATCCGGCAACGGGAACAAGCGACTGACGGGAAATCAGAAGAAACAAAAAGAAGGGAACGGCTTACAGACGAAGTTGAATATTGATGCTTCATCCGTAAGCCGTTTCCTTTTTCTTTTTTTGTTGGTATGCCATTGCTGTCGCAATATAGGGCAGACGGCAAACTGCGCTCCTTCAAGAAAATCAAGTTGCCGTCATTCGGTAGGCGGAGCGGTAGCCGTCAGCAAGCATCCGTTCGATGTCCGATTCACGGTAGAGGATTTTTCCGCCCAACTGGATGTAGGGTATCCGTCCTTCGTTGCGGTAGTCCTGAAGTGTCCGGCGGCTCACTTTCAGCCGTGCCGAGACCTCCTTGTCGGTGAAGAAACGCTCACCGCCCAATGTCGGGCGATAGTTGGCGGTCAGATGCTCGAAGCTGTCAAGCAGACGGTCAAGACAGCCCATGAAGTGGATTATCCACTCGTTGTCTTTGTTAATCAGTTCGTTCATGTTACTCTGGATTTAGTGGGTATTGTTATTCTACTTCGTTCATCGCATCAGGTTCATATTGTTCTTCCCTTGAATTTCGCTTCTTTTCGCCTGTCCTCCACGATGGAGACGATGCGCTTCACATCTTCGGGGCGGTAGTAGGTCTTGTGGTTTATCTGAGAGTAGGCAAGCGTGCCATTGTCGCGCAGCGTCTGCAACGTGCGTGGACTGATGTTGAGCATCCGGCACACGTCCTGATTGTCTATCCACTCGCTCATTGTCTTCTCTCCATGCCGCTGGTAGATGGCATCCATGCGGCAGACGAAGCGGTCGAACTTGGCGACCATCGCCTCAAAGGTCTTTCTTTCGATTGATACGATTTCCATATACTTTTCTTTTGATGTTATTATTCCTTTTGCCGCAAAGAAATATATAATCCGTTATCCGACAATGGATTTCCCAAAACTGGCTGCTTGTGGCACCGGTATGGCAGAGGTTGTCCGGGGCATACTTATCGCTGTCACCTTAATTTCGGGATTTAGAAAGGATGCCATAGTCAAAATAAGACCTTAATTCAAAATAGCCAGTGATTGGGTCTTTGCCTTTTTAGTCATTCGCATTCAGCAAATCGGAGAAATTTACACCGTTGTTTCAATCGCCATATAGCAAAACCGCACAAAATTGCCTGACAGACCCCAAACGCTTGACGAGCTGCAATATAGGCAGTTATTTTGTTCCCGACAAACGGTCAAGTATGCGCATACAGACCAACAAGTATTCACTTTAACAAGAAACGACAATGAGCAAGAAAATCAAAAACTACGAGAATGACGAAGCGTTCAAGAACTTCAAGTTGGAAGACTATCTGCCTTCCATGAACAGACGTGAACCGGAACAGGAAGCGACCACGGAAGAGGCTTCGCTCTTTCCTTCGTTGAGTGAGCCGGACACGTCCACAGTACAGGCAATGGTATCCGATGCACCCCAAGCAGACGAACCGGATGTGTGGGAAGATACAGACGATGAAGATGCGGAGATGGCTTTGGTTGCTGCGGATGCTCCATTGGAACGGACTATCGTCAGACGTGTCAGCAGCAAGCAGCGCAGACTGTCTTTGGAAGAGTATCGTAACACCTACCTGCAAGTTCCCAAGATTACCGACCGCAAGCCCGTGTTCGTCAGTCGTGAAGTACGTGACAGGTTGGATGATATTGTCCGCCGTCTCGGAGACAGGGGCATGAGCGTGTCGGGGCTGGTCGAGAACCTCGCCCGTCAGCATCTCGCCACTTACGGGAACGATATTGACCAATGGCGTAAATTGTAGGAATTAAGACAAGACCAACGGGGTGTTTTCGGGGCTTCTTTCAGAGTTGCCCTAAATCACTTTTACGAAGTTTGGAGGAGGCAAGTTTATGTTTCGGGCAGCCCGAAACCCACTTGCCCCGCTCCAAACCTCGCAGGTAAAGCACATCCCGTTGGTCTATACCCAGTGAAACTATTACAATCAGTAATCAAAGTAAAAACCGGATAATCATGGACAGCGAAAAAAGAAAAGATAACAGACGGGAACGAACCAACAAAGGCGGTCGTCCCGTCAAGGGTATTGCCGAGAAACTGAAATACCGTATCACGGTGAAAATGGCAACAGAGGATTACTATCTGCTGAAATCAAAGGCGAAGTCGGCAGGAGTTTCAGCCAGTGAATTTGTCCGAGGCTGCATCACGGAGGGCGGAGTGAAGGAACGGCTCTCGAAAGAGCATGGCGACCTTATCCGCAAGCTGTGCGGCATGGCTAACAACCTGAACCAGCTTGCACGGAAGGCGAATGCTGAGGGATATGCCTCTGTGTTTGTACCCTGCCGCACACTGATGATAGAGATAGACAATCTTGTAAACCGGATACGCCTATGATAGCGAAAATCATGAAAGGTACAGATTTCAAGAGTGTGGTTTACTATATCCTGAATGATGAGAAAGGCTCTCAAATCATAGATGCGGACGGCTTATTTCTGGAAAATAATGATACGATAGCGCAAGGTTTCATCGGGCAAGCTCAGATGAATCCGAGGGTTACAAAGGCAGTCGAGCATATTGCTTTAAGTTTCTCCAAGGAAGATGCGCCACAGCTGAACAACACGGTCATGGCACAGATTGCCCGTGAGTATATGGAACGAATGGGCATCAAGGATACGCAATACATCATCGGACGGCACTTCGACAAGGAGCATCCGCACGTGCATATAGCCTTCAACCGCATTGACAATAACGGCAAGACCATTTCCGACCGGAACGACCGTTTCCGCAGCGAACGTATCTGCAAGGAGCTTACAAAGAAATACGGGCTTCACTTCGCCAACGGTAAGGAACAGGTAAAGATAGACCGATTGCGTGAGCCGGACAAGACACGGTACGAGTTATACCAAATCCTTAAAACGGAAGTTGGCAGATGCGGCAACTGGAACGTGCTTGTCAATAACTTAAACCGACAGGGCGTAGAAGTCGGCTTCAAGTACAAGGGACAGACGGATGAGATACAAGGTATCATTTTTACAATGAACGGCTACCGTTTCAACGGTTCCAAAGTGGACAGGCAATTCAGCTATTCCAAGATAGACGCAGCATTAAGGCGTAACAGCTACGAGGAACGGCAGGAACAAGCACGTCCACAGCTTAAACAAGCAGAAATAAGTCCGGCTTCAAACAGCAGTGGCGACCTTATCAGCGGTTCTTTAGGCTTGTTCACACCCAGCAATACATCGGAGGAACAGCAGCCTTATGACCCATATCTGAGAAACAAGAAAAAGAAAAAACAACGTAAAATCAACTGGTAATCATGGCAGACAACAATGTATTCATCCTCTTTGAGGAAATCAAGGCAGCCTTAAAAGGCATAAGCGGCAAGTTGGAAGAGTTAATCGGCATGGTAAATCAACAGCCGAAAAACGGAGATGTCGAACAGGATTTTTCTCCGATTAAGGACGCAATCGTGGAAACGGCAAAAGCTCAATCCGAAGAGATTAAAGGCTTATTGGAACGGCAGTGGAAGGCTCACGCACAGCTCTCCTCCCTGACCTTGCAACAACTTGATGCTATCAATAAATCGCAGGAAGAACAAGGGGAGCAACAAGAGCTGCAACCGCAGGAGCATATCCACAGGTACAGTTTCGACATTAAATCCAGCAAGGTTTTCTCTTTTGTTGTGGGTATTGGTGTGGTATGCGCTTTCTCACTGTGGGGCAATATTGAGCAATGGCAATCCAAGCGGCAGTATGCCGATGATGCGCTGAAGTTCCGGGCTATCCGCTCGTGGGGCGGATGTGATGCCAATGATGTGCTTTGGCTGAACAAGGTGTTTGACATCCATCGGGACGAGAAAGCCATCGAGTGGGTACGGAAACAGGCAGACGGGTATGACACTTCCCTGAAAGCCGTTTCCGATAGCATCATACAAGAAAGTATCAAATCAAAATCCGATTGATATGGCATCAGTTAAGGTCAAGTTTCGCCCATCAACCGTGAGTGGAAGGGAGGGTACTCTTTACTATCAGGTAATCCACAACAGAGTAGTCCGACAGATAAATACCGACTATAAACTTTTCGCTTCGGAATGGCAGTCCCATTCCGAAGCGGTTATCCTACACAGTATTCCAAACGAGCAAGAACGGAATAGCTATCTTCTTTCGATAAGCTCTCGCATCAAGTGGGATAAGGATAGGTTGAACAAGATTATACACACATTATCCCAATCCGCCGCATTTGTAACGGATGATATAGTCATACACTTTCATGCCAACAGGCAAGAACAATCGTTCAACGCTTACATCAGCCAGCAGATAGCGAGGCTGAGACGCTTGGGCAAGATTCGCACTTCGGAAACCTATACGGCTGCCCTCAAAAGTTTCAGCGGTTTTATAAATGACAAGGAGGTCTTGTTTGACCAGCTTAACGCAGATTTGTTTGCAGAGTATGAGGCTTATTTGAAAGGCAGAGGAAATACGCCCAATACCATATCCTTCTATATGCGCATTCTAAAAGCGGTCTATAACCGTGCGGTAGAAGATGGGATAGCCGAACAACGGTATCCGTTCAAAGCTGTCTATACTGGAGTGGAGAAAACCCTGAAACGGGCTATCTCGCTAAGGGACATCAAGCGTATCAAGGGACTGGACTTATCCCTGAATCCCAACCTTGATTTTGCCCGCGACATGTTCCTGTTCGGCTTCTATACAAGGGGAATGTCGTTTATAGACATGGCTTATCTGAAAAAGACGGATTTGAAGAACGGTATCCTTTCCTACCGCAGGCGCAAGACAGGACAACAGCTTTTCATCAAATGGGAAAAGTGCATACAGGAAATACTTGACAAATATCCGGAAAATGGAACGGAATACCTCTTGCCCATTATCACAAAACGAGGAGAGGATTATCGGAAACAATACACCAACGGGCTTCACCGTGTGAACCATTTACTAAAAGAAATCGGGAAGCGGTTGGATTTGCCGATACCCTTGACAATGTATGTCGGTCGGCACTCGTGGGCAAGCATCGCCAAGAGCCGGAACGTGCCTATATCTGTCATCAGCGAGGGCATGGGGCATGATTCCGAGAACACTACACAGATTTACCTTGCATCGCTCGATACAGCTGTGGTTGATAGAGCCAATAAGAAAATACTGGATTTGCTGTGATACCGTGAATGTTTAGCAAAACCGTCCGTCGCTTACTAAGAGTGGAATTTCTATCCCTATCTTATTGAAATTGAGTGAT
>JBJEAY010000478.1:0-1770 GCA_051869575.1 Prevotella sp.
TGCCCGACGTGCTCATCGCCCTCGTGGTGCTGCTCGTGCTCTCTGCCTCGATGTCAACATTGGCATCACTCGTTCTCACATCTTCATCCACAATGACCCTCGACCTTATCTATCGCGACAAGAAGTCGGCTGACGGTGAGGTTGAAGGCGGTGAGATTGACGATGTTGTGGCTGAGAAGATTGAGCGTCGCAAGGTGGTTGTGATGCGAGTGCTGATAGTGTTCTTCATCGTGCTCTCGCTGATGATTGCACTCAATCCTCCGCAGTTCATCGCCCAGCTGATGGGTATCTCGTGGGGAGCCCTTGCGGGAGCCTTCCTCGCTCCTTTCATGCTCGGTCTCTACTGGAAGGGCGTCACACGTCTTGCCGTATGGGCATGCTTCGTATGGGGCGTAGGACTGACAGTTGTTAATATGATGCTCGGCAATGCACTGATGAATCCCATCGACTGCGGTGCCGTGGCAATGGTGGGAGGATTCGTGGTGGTAGCCCTCGTGAGCCTCATCACCCCGAAGATGAAGCGCGAAAGCGTGGAAAACATTTTTAAGTGCTATGAATGATATAAAAGATTTTCTGAATGAGGGCGACCGCTTTGCGGCTACCAACGGGATGCAGCTCACTGAGGTGCGTGAGGGATATGCACGGGCGGAGATGACTGTGGAGGCACGCCATCTGAATGCCGCGGGAGTATGCCAGGGCGGAGCCTACTTCACCCTTGCCGACCTTGCCTTTGCGGCAGTCACCAACTACCAGGGCATCATCACGCTCGGCATACAAAACTCTATCACCTTCCTGCAATCAGCTCACGAGGGCGATACCCTCATAGCCGAGGCGGAAGTGACATTCAATCACCATCGCCTGCCCTTCTGCGAGATGCGCGTCACCAACCAGCGTGGCGAACTTATCTGCATAGTCACAGGCTCGGCGTATAGGACAAAGAAAGAATTAAAGAATTAAAAAATTAAAAAATTAAAGATATACAACTATGATTTTAAACAGAGCAATGGAATGTATGGACCGCGAGTCCATGAGAAAGCTTCAGACAGAGCGTCTGATTGCTACAGTAAAGAGATGTTATGAGAAGGTGCCCTTCTATCGTCGCAAGATGGACAAGATGGGTATCAAACCCGAGGACATCAAGTCAATCGACGATATTCATCGTCTGCCCTTCACCACCAAGCACGACCTTAGGGACGAATATCCCTTCGGACTTCAGGCTGTGCCCCAAAGCGAGGTGGTGCGCATCCACGCATCATCAGGAACTACAGGCAAACCCGTCGTAGGCACATACACCAAGAACGACCTCGCCATGTGGGCAGAGGGTGCCGCTCGTGTGATGGCTGCCGGAGGCGTGAGCAAGGGCGACATCGTGCAGGTGAGCTACGGCTATGGATTGTTCACCGGCGGTCTTGGTGCGCACGACGCGGCCGGACTCCTTGGAGCTGTGCAGTTGCCTACATCTGCCGGCAACTCCGAGAAGCAGATTATGCTTATGAAGGACTTCGGTTCTACCGTTCTCTGCTGTACTCCCTCGTATGCTCTCCACCTCGCCGAGGTGATCGAGAAGAGCGAGACTGTGAAGAAGGAGGACCTGCTGCTGAAGGTGGGATTCTTCGGTGCAGAGCCTTGGACAGAGGGTATGCGCAAGGAACTGGAGGAGCGACTTGGCATCAAGGCCATCGACATCTACGGACTCACCGAGATGTGCGGTCCCGGCGTGGGCGGCGAGTGCGAATACCAGAACGGCACTCACCTCTGGGAGGATATGTT
>JBJEAY010000479.1:0-1769 GCA_051869575.1 Prevotella sp.
AAAAAATGTCTCGTTGATATAGACAATTTTGAACACCCTACCTTTCAGGGCTATAATAAAAGTTACATAAAAATCGTCCGATTTGTTTGGAGGAATGAAATAAAATGATTATCTTTGCAGCCAAACAATATAATCATCACGATTATGGACGAAAAAAATGTAAAACAAGAGGCTAAGAGAATACCTTACGGTATGATGAACTTCGTGGCTGTGCGCGAGGACAACTGCTACTATGTCGATAAGACAAGGTTTATAGAGAAGGTGGAAAAAGCCAACAAGTACTTTTTCTTCATCCGCCCTCGTCGTTTCGGCAAGAGCCTCACATTGTCGATGCTCCGTCATTATTATGACATCAATCAGACAGACAAGTTTGAGAGATTGTATGGCGACCTGTATATCGGGCAACATCCAACACCCAATCACAACAAGTATCTCATATTGTATCTCAACTTTGCAGTGGTAAATGCCGACTTGGGCAATTATCGCAGTGCGTTGGATGAACATTGCAATACGCACTTTAATTCTTTTTGCGACACTTATGCCAGACTTTTGCCAGAAGGCATCAAGGATGAATTGAATAAAAAGAGTGGATGTGTAGCTCAGTTGGACTATATAATTGATAAGTGTGATAAGGCAGGCTTAAAAATTTATCTCTTCATCGACGAGTATGACCACTTCACCAATCATATCCTCTCGGATGCCGCACGTCTTGACGAATACAAGGGCGAGACCCACGGTACAGGTTATCTGCGCACATTTTTCGACACGATAAAGGCAGGAACAGACTCGTCAATTGAGCGTGTCT
This sequence comes from Prevotella sp., assembly GCA_051869575.1. Taxonomy (GTDB): domain Bacteria; phylum Bacteroidota; class Bacteroidia; order Bacteroidales; family Bacteroidaceae; genus Prevotella. The sequence continues at coordinate 806 of JBJEAY010000479.1, forward strand.
TCATCACCGGTGTCAGTCCAGTAACCCTCGATGACCTCACCAGCGGTTTCAACATCGGCACCAACTACTCACTTGCCTACGGTTTCAACCAAATGGTGGGATTCACAGAGCAGGAAGTGCGCGAGATGCTTACATACTATGGCCAGCATTACGAGTTCCATCACACCGTGGATGAACTCATAGAGATAATGAAGCCGTATTACGACAACTACTGTTTTGCCAAGGATGCATATGGAGAGACAACCATGTATAACTCAAATATGGTTCTCTCGTTCCTTTATAAATATTTAGACAATGGCTGTAGAATCCCAGATAAGATGCTTGATGAGAACATCCGTGTTGACTACAACAAACTGCGCATGCTTATCCGCAAGGACAAGGAGTTTGCACATGATGCCTCTATCATCCAGACGTTGGTGGCGAAAGGTTATGTAGTTGGAGAACTTAAGGAAGGCTTCCCCGCAGAGGATATTGCCAAGAGCGATAACTTCCTCAGCTTGCTCTACTATTTCGGAATGGTGACCATCGGCGGATTATATCGTGGAAAACCCAAGTTTGTCATTCCAAATGAGGTTGTGCGCGAACAGGTTTATTCATATCTTCTCGACAACTATCACGACAACCATCTCTACACCGACATGGATGAGCTGAGTCGATTGGAGGAGAACATGGCATACGACGGCGAGTTCAAGCCATTCTTCCAGTTTATTGCCGACAGCATCTACACTTTTGCCTCGCAGCGCGACCGCCAGAAGGGGGAGTCCTTTGTCCATGGCTATACCCTCGCCCTTACGAGTCTCTGCTGTTATTATCGTCCCATCTCCGAGCTTGACAACCAGAACGGCTATGCCGATGTGTTCCTCCGCCCTCGTTGCGAGATATACAAGGATATGGAACATTCATATATCATCGAGCTTAAGTATCTAAAGAGTAATGCTACGGAAGCAGAAGTAAAGGCAGCCGT
>JBJEAY010000480.1:0-1767 GCA_051869575.1 Prevotella sp.
TAGGGAATACCACTTCAAAATTCTACGGTTCTTTGACTTTGCCTTCGACATTGAAGAAAATAGGTCCAAGTGCATTTGTATATCAGAATTTCCATGGGGAATTGATTCTTCCCGAAGGATTGGAGTATATGAGTGCATCCGACGGACTTGGCAGTTTTACACTCTGCTCATTTAGTGGCTCGTTGGTTCTGCCTTCTTCCTTGAAGTCAATGATGGTTCCTTCGGGTTCTTTCAGTGGTACAATAACGGTGCCAGAAGGAGTCAATGCATTCAGAACACAAGATAATAGCGGTTGGGGATTAGGCTTCACGGTAGATAATGGTATTCTTGAATTGCATGAGGGAATGACAGAACTCTATATTCGAGGATGTAGGTTTGCGGGTGAATTAGTTGTGCCGTCAACAATCCGTCAATTAGAGGATGAAGCCTTGGCAGATAATAAGTTCCGTAAGATTATTCTGAATGACAATCTGAAAATCATTGGCGATAGGGTTATGGCAGATAACAGTAGGTTGGAATCTGTTGTCCTCTCGCAGAATATTGCGAGGATACCTGTGAGTTGTTTTGAGAACTGTACTATGCTGAATAGTATCACCATACCAGCCAATGTGGATATTATTGAGAAAAGGGCGTTTGCTAATTGTAGTGGTCTGAATTCCATATTGTGTGAAGCCATTGAGCCTCCCGCTGTTGGGGAAGATGCTTTTTATAATGTCAGCAAGGACAACTTCACGCTGGAAGTGCCCAAGGGAAGCGTTGACAAATACAAGGAGGCCGACGGATGGAAGGAGTTTAAGCGTATAGCCGAGTACTCCAACTTCGTTTGCCGTCCAGCTCAAGCCAATGCCCTGAACAATGCACATAGCGAGGATATTGTGCTCAATGCCGACGGTGCTTGGACTGTCACGTCATGTCCCGACTGGGTGCATCTTTCAAAAACATCTGGTACTGGCAAAACCGCACTGCAACTCACATTCCTCGAAATGTCGCATGGCGCAGGCAACCGTGAGGCCCGCATCGTATTCGATATGGACGGCATTGAGACATATTGCGATGTCAAGCAGTATGACTATGAGCAAGAGGAAGACTCTTATCTCGCGCTCCAGACTCATTCCATAGGTAACGGCATCGACCTCATCTTTATGGGTGACGGATGGACTGGCGAGCAGATAAGCAACGGCGAGTATCTCGCCATGGTGAACGAGCAGATGGATTACTTCTTCGGTGTGGAACCATACGAGAGCCACCGCGAATACTTCAATGTCTATGTCACCTTCCCGCTTTCCCAGGAGAAGGGTGTGAATACCATGAATACCTACGTCAACAACCGATTCGGTACGCTTTATGGATATGACGGTAAGACATGCACGTCCAACCAACTGCTTACAGAGACCGATGAGGTTATAAGCTATGCCGTTGAAAAGACTCCACTTACTGAGGGCAACAAGAATAAGGCACAGATTATACTTATTCCTAATAGCAACGAATATGAGGGAGTGACATACTTCGACGGTGACTGTGCGCTCAGCCTCTGTCCTCCCTCCATCCGTCCTTATCCGCAGGACACCCGCGGAGTGGTGCAGCATGAGGCTTGCGGTCACGGTTTCGGAAAACTTGGTGATGAGAATATTGCAAAACAAGCATGGGCAACTCCTGATGTCTTAAACGTAATAAACGGATACCATGGACAGGGCTGGTATAAGAACCTTGCTACAACGTCGAAGATGTCGCAGGTGCCTTGGGCGGAATTCATATTCGACAGCCGAT
>JBJEAY010000481.1:0-1765 GCA_051869575.1 Prevotella sp.
ATTATAAATTCTGAACCTTCTCCTATATTACTTTCAACCGTAATACTTCCATCACCCAAGGGGCATCGGTGGAATATCGAGGCATTTTCATCAACGATGAAGACTGGAGTATCCGCCCATGGAGCGAGAAAGGGCAAAAGGGACTTATCAACAGGGACGCCTATAAAAAGGTGTTCCAACTGCTGATGCGCTTGCGTGCCAATGCCATTTGGCCTGCGATGCACGAGGGTACGGTGTCGTTCTTCAAGACTTCCGGCGCAAAGGAGGTGGCTGACAGTTGCGGCATTGCTGTTGGCTCGTCCCACTGCGAACCGCTTTTGAGGAGCAATACGGGAGAGTGGGACGTGAAGGAGCGCGGTGCGTTCAACTACTTCACCAACCGCGAGAATGTGCAAAAGTATTGGACAGAGCGTCTCGACGAGGTGAAGAACTCCGCAGGGGGAAACCTCTTCACCATAGGCATGCGCGGCATTCACGATGGTTCGATGGAAGGAGCGAAAACAATGGAAGAGAAGTTAGACGGCCTGCAACGCGTAATCAACGACCAGCAGAAACTGATAGCCAATCATATAGGCGAGCCATCCCGACAAACGCAGATTTTCATCCCTTACAAGGAGGTGTTGCAGATATACGAAAATGGTCTGATTGTGCCCGAATATGTCACGCTGATGTGGTGCGACGACAACTACGGCTATATGACGCGACTGTCCAACGACGAGGAACAGAAGCGCATCGGCGGAGCGGGAATATACTACCACCTCAGCTATTGGGGACGCCCGCACGACTATCTCTGGTTGACAACTACCCAACCGGGACTGATATACAGCGAGATGCGCACGGCATACGACCACAACGCCCGAAAACTATGGATTGTGAATGTGCATGACCCAAAGGTTGCGGGATATGACCTCGAACTCTTTCTCGATATGGCATGGGACATCAACTGCGTGAACGAGTCGGGCATCGAGCGGCATTACATGCGCTGGCTCTGCCGCCAGTTTGGTGAGGAGGCAGGCAAGCAACTTTTTCCTGCAATGAAGGAATTTTACAGACTGTGCGCCCTGCGTCGCCCTGAGTTTATGGGATGGACACAGGTGGAACTCGACAAGAAGAAATACAACCGTGGACTGAGTCCCATACAGGACACTGAGTTTACGATAGATGAAATAGGTGAATATCTGCAGCGTTATGCCTCTGTCTCATCTGTCGTGAAGAAGGTGGAGGGCATCATTCCCGCGAGATTGCAAGATGCCTATTTTGCTGCAATAGAATATCCCGTGCTTGCCGCTGATGCCCATGCCCGCAAATTGCTACTTTCTCAAAAGGCAAGGCAGACGGGAGATGCCGTTGCTGCCAAACAAAGTCTCGTGGCATACGAAGAGATAAAGAATCTGACTGAGCGATACAACAACGAACTCGCAGGTGGGAAGTGGAAGAATCTCATGTCGATGAATCCCCGCAATCTGCCCGTCTTTGGCATGCCCGACACCACATATAGGAATGACTCTTCTATTGTAAGTGTCCTGCCCAAAGAAAGCGAGTATATCTCGCGCAACGCCAATGAGTATTCGTCAGCATCCGAAGGCTGCAAGGCAATAAAAATGCTCGGACACAGCATGAATGCCGTCAGCATACCCAAGGGCGGCACTCTCGAATATGCTTTCGACACATCAACAAGCGGAGATGCCGTAATGAAGATTGCCCTCATCCCCACACAACCCAACGACAACGGTGACATTCGTTTTTCGATATGCATCGGCGGAGG
>JBJEAY010000482.1:0-1762 GCA_051869575.1 Prevotella sp.
TCTTCGTACTCGAACTGAAAGTGGATGACTCCGTGGATAACGCCTTGGCTCAGATTGACTCCACAGGTTATGCCATCCCCTATGAGTCCGACGGCAGGAAAGTCACTAAGTGCGGCGTGAGCATATCCTCCGAAGCCCGCAACATCGTGCATTGGCGTTCTGTTGATGAAGAGGGCAATATCATTGACGAGCAGAAATTTTGAACATAAAAGGAATACGACGACCTAAACGAGATATGGAGAAATTGGGCTTTTAGTTGTTGAAACTGTTCATATAGGCATCACTTTGATAGTAAAGTGGAATCAGACCTTTTTCTGAGTTTTTTGGAACAATGCTAAATGCACGGAAATGTGTAAATTTGCAGCGTGAAATTGTTTCAAAAATAATTTGGTTATGCTCAGAAAATGGTTTGGGATAAAAAAGATGTGGATATTGATGGCTCTCTGCCTTATTCCACAAATAGCAGCAGCAAACATGCCCGTGAGAGACAGTGCGACAGTGGATAGTGTGATATGTGTTTTCAATGACAGCTGTATTGAGAAAACATTATTTGAGCTTCCTTATTCAGTGACAGGAAGAAAGCCCGACTGGCATCGCCTTTGGATAAACACTGCCACGTTGTGCGGTGCATTCGTCGGTTCACTGCTTGTATTGGAATGTCTGCCTGAAGATGCCACATCGTGGAACAGGGCAGAACTTCAAGATGTGCCCTTGTTCAAGAGATGGTACAACCACGTAATCAAGAAAGGTCCGGAATGGGATCATGACAAGTTCTATTTCAACTATATCCTGCATCCTTATGCCGGTGCAACATACTATATGGCTGCCAGAAGCTGTGGTTTCAACGCATGGCAGTCGCTGCTCTATTGCACTTGTATTTCCACCATAGGTTGGGAGTTTGGTATAGAGGCTTTTATGGAGCGACCTTCTATTCAAGACATTTTCATAACTCCGTTGGTGGGCGGTGCCATTGGAGAGATGTTCTACAAGTTGAAGCGTAAGATTGTGGATAATGGATATGAGTTAAGCGGCTCGTCGTTGTTGGGAAATATCACAGTGTTTCTGATAGACCCCGTAAATGAGGTTATAGGGTTGTTTGCGGGCAATCCTTGTAGGAAGCAGGGGAAATGTGGAAAGCGGGTTGAGATGTCGTCATCGTTTGTTGTTCCATCTGCTTTTGGCACCACTCTCGGAATGTCCTTGTCGCTACGTTTTTGATATGATTCTGGTGGCTCAAATTGTGGTTTATGTTCTTTGAGGCGCAACATTTGGTCGTTTTTACTTAGTATTGCCAAAAAAAGAATAAATATTTTATTTTTTTTCTTATTTTTGCAGCCGGTTAAACAAAATACATACAAATATGGCAAAGAATGACATCGCCCCAAAGGTTTCAATCCAACGGTTTGCGGCACATCTTATGAACACTAAAGGAGTTCGCTTACTTTATAGTGACAATGAGTTATTGATGGTTGACAGTATGGAATATACAACTCAACACAGCATCAACATACCACCTAATTTAATAATCTTGGTATGTTGTAAAGTCGGTTCTGTTTGCATAAGGTCTAAAGGTGATACCATATACTTAGAAGCAGGAGAGGTGGCACTGTTGCGTTCTGGCTATACTTTGAATCAATTTACTCCGAGCAAAGATTTCCAGGGAATGGAGTTTTGCATGACTACAAGTATTATACAACGTGTCTTTCATCAAGACAAAGAAATCCAGCAAGTGTTGCACAAACTATTTGATAATCCTGTGTTC
>JBJEAY010000483.1:0-1762 GCA_051869575.1 Prevotella sp.
CGAGGACATTGTCGGAGTGACCAATTTCAAGGATAGTCCTGTATATGAAATATACTTTTGGGTAAGCGACACATCCAAGGAATATGTAAAGACAAAGCCTATCCATGAATCACAAAGGACGTTGAATGAGACAACGACAACGGCGATGAGGGAAAAATATCCATTGTTGATAGGTGGTCAGTTCTTCCGTATAGATTGTAAGTGTAACTATGAACTCATAAGGGAATTGACCTCCTTTGGTAAAGAACTTATAGTGCTTGAGCCTGAGCATATATATAATAAGGTGAACGAGAGAATTTCAGAAATGATTGAAGAATATGGAAAGTTGCGAACATAGTGTTCGTAAGTGCGTCGTAACTTTGCATCGTCAAACGGAAAAAAACAAAAAATATGAATACGAAATACACAATTAAGAATTTCAGAGTGTTTGACTCTGAGGGAGCGGAAATCAAACTGAATCCGCTGACATTGCTTACCGGCTGCAACAGCTCAGGTAAGAGTTCTATAGTGAAGTCATTGCTTTTGCTTTGTGACTATCTTTCTCAGTTGAAGGAAGACAAGGAAAATGGCAAGGAAGTGAAATTCACTGCACATAAGTTGGATTTTACCAAGAAACCGCATAATCTCCTTGGCAAGTTCTCGAAAGTGGTGAATGAGAAATCCACTGATCATGTCATATCCATGTCAATACAGGTACATTCGTATATGCTGATGCAAGACGTGGTGTTGGAACTTAGCTTTGGAATTGATGAAAATGACAATATGTCAAACGGCTATATCAAGTCTGTTGTTATTAGAACAATGGATGGAACTGTCGTTTATTCGTCAAATGAAGAGAAGGGTTGCTGTGGTGATTTCTATAGCATTATGCCCCAGTTCTTTAATTTCATAAGGGTACAGCATGTTATCAGTTCATACCAAAGTAATGGAATTGACAGAGAGTTTACTGGCGATATTACAGAAGAAGAATACAAAGACTTTGTAAATTCCATGAAATCATTCTTAACGGAGTACAAAAAGGACAATAGCAGGGAATCTTTATTGGAAATTAATGCGTGGAATAATGCGCATCGCAAGTATGGATCATTGCTGGCTAAATATTCTGCCAATAAGCAGGAAATGATAGAGAAGCCCTTCCAATTGGGCATGATATATTATCTTCCTATACTTGGTGAGAAGTTGTCGGGAGATAAGGAAGAGTGTGTAAATTTCCTTTCATCTGCTATTGCTGATAATCAAAACAGCAAGGCTTTGGTATCGGTGCTTTCAAGAGTGTTGAATGACTATAAAGACAGCGAATTGTCTTCATTTATTGATTACTACAAATCAAAGGAGAAGGCATATTTATCAGCAATGAATAAAACTGTATTTCCAATGAATAGTGGCATAGGTCCAAGATTGTTCCGTGCCAATGATGCAACAATTAAGGCTGCTGAAATTATGATGTCACCTTATTATGTCGATTATGAGAATGGATGGCAAATATGGGGTGAAGAAGAGACAAAGGTTGTTGAAGAAGAAAAACCAAAGAAGTCACAAGAGGAACAGATAGTTGAGTGGGATTCAATGCCAATTACTTTTGACCTGCTTTTCGAGGGTATGGCAATATTGTCTCACAAGCTGTTGCCAGAAGACAACATTCACTATCAGAGTCCCAACGGAATACCATTCATGCAGTATTCAAGCAGGGTGGAATATCTTTTCTTCAAATATTTGGAGGAAGCAATAGAAGAGATTGTGGTTGATGCCACACCAGATGCTT
>JBJEAY010000484.1:0-1759 GCA_051869575.1 Prevotella sp.
ATCTCTGAAGGACGTAGATTTCATATGTGGACATAACATTATACATCACGACGCAAAATATCTCTTTGGAGAAAAAACAGAAAGATGGATGCTTGTCGATACACTGTATGTTTCGCCGTTGCTTTTTCCTGAGCATCCATATCATAGATTGTTGAAAGACGACAAGTTGATTAGCGAACAGATTAACAACCCAGTGAACGACTGCGAGAAGGCACGCGACTTGCTGATGGACGAGATGGCTAAATGGGAAAAACTGCCATCAAACATGAAGACAATCTTCGCCACACTACTTCAAGACCAAAAAGAGTTTGATGGGTTCTTAGTATTTGCAAATGCCAAGGCAGGAACAAAAGATAATCTTGCAGGACTTATTCGTTCGGAATATTACGGTAGGATTTGCGAACATGCAGATATAGATAGTATCATCATACAACAACCTTGTGAATTGGCATACGCATTAGCGTTGATTGACACCACCGACCATCGTTCCGTCACGCCACCATGGGTTCTGCATAACTATCCGAATGTGGAGAATGTCATGCGGCTTCTCCGCCACAACCACTGCACTGAGGGGTGCGCTTACTGTAACAAGGAACTTGATGTGCATTACAACCTAAAACAGTTCTTCGGATACGACGAGTTCCGTACATACGATGGCGAACCGCTACAAGAGCGTGCTGCTAGTGCAGCAGTTGAACGCAAGTCTGTGCTTGCCATCTTCCCCACTGGCGGAGGCAAGTCTTTGACATTCCAATTACCAGCATTGATGGAAGGACGTTCGGTGCATGGACTATCGGTTGTCATCTCGCCCCTACAGTCGTTAATGAAGGACCAAGTGGATAATCTGGCAGAGAAAGGTGTCACTGATGCTGTCACTATCAACGGCCTACTTGATCCTCTCAGCCGATCGGAGGCCATCAGACGAGTATTGGATGGTGATGCTTCACTGTTGTATATTTCCCCTGAGATGCTTCGGTCGAAGACAATAGAGAAGATTTTAATGGCACGCCATGTAGTACGCTTTATAATTGACGAGGCTCATTGTTTCTCCTCTTGGGGACAGGACTTCCGTGTAGATTATCTCTACATTGGCAAGTTTATCAGCCAATACCAAAAGAAAAAACAGAATAGTGATCCTATACCCGTTTCATGCTTCACTGCCACAGCCAAGCAAAAGGTGATACAAGATATCTGCGACTATTTCAAACAGACACTCAACCTCGACCTTCAGATATTCGCCTCCACAGCAACCCGCACCAACCTGCGTTATTCGGTAATCCATGCCGAAACCAATGAGGATAAATACCAGAAGTTGCGCTCATTAATCTCCGAGTCATCTTGCCCCACTATCGTGTATGTCTCACGCACCCGACGCACTGAAGAACTGGCACAAAAACTCACGCGAGATGGCTTCAAAGCCTTACCATTCAACGGTAAGATGGATGCAGATGAAAAAATCGCAAATCAGGATGCATTCATGAATGACCAGGTGCGCATCATCGTCGCCACGTCTGCTTTTGGTATGGGGGTTGACAAAAAGGATGTGGGCCTTGTGGTACATTATGACATTTCAGATTCGTTGGAGAATTATGTGCAGGAGGCCGGGCGCGCCGGTCGTGACCCTCATCTTGAGGCGCGATGCTTTGTGTTGTATAGCGATGCCGACCTTGACAAGCATTTCATTTTGCTCAACCAGACAAAACTAAGCATAAGAGAGATAAAGCAGGTGTGGAAGGCTGTAAAGGAAATGACCAAGAAA
>JBJEAY010000485.1:0-9736 GCA_051869575.1 Prevotella sp.
ATCCAAATGTTGATAAGAGTTCATAGTTTTTGGGATAAAAGTATATGCGAGACCAAGAATCCCAGCCTCGCATATACTAAGACATAATTACTTCGATGGCGTATTGGCTCCCAGATGATAAGCCCATCCTCCGATGAAATTACCTATAACGGTTCCAAGATAAGTAACCATTGCGCTGCCAGATACCGCATCATGTCCTACGCAGTAGTAGAAGGCATCCGCTATCGAATGGGTGAATCCGGCTACGATGAAGGCTACTACACATAGTATCAGTGGCAGTTTTGCTCGTTTATAACTGATGACTGCCAGCGTAATTAAGAAACCGCACCCAGCACCTTTGAACAGGGCGGTCGGAAAACTGAGGCTCGCGCGTTCTGCCACGATTCTCTGACATTCCTGTGTGATAGATTGATCTTGGATGACAAGTGACATTATCCAGCAGCCCACAACATTGCACAGAAGAATCATTGTCAGTAAAAACAAGTCTGGCCATTGAGTTACGGTATAGATTTTCCCGGTGTATAGGAATAATCCATGATGAACAACCGCAAGGAGGCCAACGCTGAATAGCAAAGCTCCACAAAGTCCTGAATAGGTAAGATACACATACGCGCCAAGCGATATAGCCATGCCAGCCAGTATCATGTTGGCGAAAAATCGGAAAATTTTGATTGCTAACTTCATGTTGTGATTGTTTATAGAATTACTATGATAAATGCGAAAATCAGTTGCAAGACAGGTGAAATACGGTGTACCAAGCATAACTGCGCCCGTGTTCTCCTCCAGTGCATCGGATGCCGATGTGCGCTTCGGAGCTTCGCTTGTCGGGAGTGATACTCTTGAATCCATTTCCAGTAATCTGGGCGTTTTGGACGTTCTATGATACACCATTCGACTGTACAATCAACAGGGTATATAGTGTAAACCTCCGTTTGGGCCGGTACACTATACGTTATCACTGCGTCTGGCATTGTAGTCATGCTGTCGTATTCAAAGGACGCATCTGTAACAGCAACTGTAGCGGTGGCCGCAATAAAACATACGTTTACCATACTGTATGATCGTTTTGGTGTAACGTGGGGATGCTTCTTGGATTCTGACAAGGTGGAGTGAACTCCTTGTCGTTAGAATGTTTGTTACACTCGTCCTTGTACGGACATTCTTTACACATTGCTTCTTGCACTACCCAAGCAAGAAAGAGAAGTGCAACGGCAACCAGCAATCCGATGGCTACAACCAGGATGATTTTTATGATTCCCATATCAGTTTAATTATAAAGTTATGTACATTGTTTCTTTGTTGATAAAGCTCTCGCAATGTTCGCCTCCAGGCTTATGGTAATGGGGAATTTCATTCCACGGCTTGTTGGGTTCTGCCTTCTTTGCATTATACCAAAAGCAATGGTATCGGTCCCAACATCCTTTCGATAGACATTCGGGTATGGGCCGCTCGTCTATTTGCCGGTATGTTTCTTCAGATATGGTTCGGAATTGATCTGGCAATGCGCTTCTGAAACGCTCAGGCACAACGGTGATTTTACGATACTCCCTACAGCCGACGATTGCGCCGGTTGTCATGTTGCGAGCGAAAATCATACCTTTCAGTTTTCGGTCGCGCTTCAGAAGTCGTTTAGTAATGGGCTTGAAGATATATAAGGCTCCGTTGACGATTGCGGTGTCTTCACTGGGATGCTCAATATAGTCCTTCCAGTAAGCGCAATCAAAACATAGTCCTTCTTCCCTCATTTTTTGTCTGAGGTCAGATTTACGATTGTATAGCCCGATACAATACTCTTTGCCGCAATAAGAACAGATTTGACGCTGTGACATACCCTTGCATGGAGAGCAAACAATGAAATAAAAGAAGATGCAAGGGCGCAAGAAAATGCGCGTCAATTAGAAATCTAACGAGATGTTAGAACTTGATGGAGTTGAAAATACTGGATATTTCGTCCTGTGTGATGCCGATGTAGGCTTTTGTAACCTCAATACTGGAGTGTTTGAGGATTTTGTTCAATAGCAAAAGACTATCTGCGCTATGGTTATTGGTGTCATACACATAGCGGCCGAAAGTTTTGCGGAACGTATGAGTCGAAAAATGGTTAATGTCCAATCTGTATCGGTACTTAATGTCTTTTAATACCTGATTGATGTACTGAATGGTCATTGGTTTGTCTCCTCGATTGCTGGGGAAGACATAATCTTTGCGGTCTGGACGGCCAAGCAATTCATATAATTCCTTGAACTTCTGTTGTACAGAGGGGTTGATCGGGATATAGCGTGTTTTCCCAGTCTTTTGTTCTGTTACGTCGATGGAAGCTTTGTTGAGAATGTCAATCCATCGGAATTGTAATACGTCTGATGCGCGGCAAGCTGTACAGAAGGACAGTCTTGCATACATTTCCCATCTATATTCTTCATCTTTGTGAAGACACTCCAGGAGTCGTTGGTACTCTGGATATTTCAGATGGTCACTGGTGGTGAGTTGATTTTTCTTTGCCATAAAATTTGTTTTGTTTCACTTTTGTATCGCAAAGGTAGAAACAAAAACTGATATAACCAAATGTTTTATTGAAAATCTATCCTTTTGACCTAATATTTTTTCAGAATACTAAAAAGAGCGGTCGATTTGGCCGCTCTTAATATGGTGTTTATCTGAGATTTTGGAACTCATCTATGGTGAGAATTGGAATGCCTAATTGCCTTGCTTTAGTGGCTTTTGAAGATTGAGAAGATTTATCGGCTACAATGAGATGAGTGGTTCGTTTCGATACACCGCTGACAATCTCCCCTCCATTATCTTGAATCTCCGCTTCCAGTGCTGAGTCTCTTACTCCTGTGAAACATACCTTGAACCCACTGTATTTGCCAGTGGTAGCTTCTTTAACTGTCATTGGGAGAATTTTGAGGCCGTTTTCTGCGACAAATTGATAGAAAGGCAATATGCCACGCATGAAGGATTGGAGAGTAACATTTGCATTTTTATATACCTCTGTTTGCATCAACTCTTCATTGGATGACCATGTGGGGAACATACCATTACAGAAAGCAAATCGTTGCTCTTCTGAAAGCTGGGATAGTATTGCCTTAGCCTTCACTTGACCGATTCCATTGAAACAATCACTGGCGTGCATGAGATATGTTACTTCAACACCTTCGCGAATGAGCGACATAGCATTAAGGAATTGATTGGCTATTGTCTCGCCAAAGCCATCAATATCCAGTAGTTCGTCGAATGTAATGTTGAGCATATCCTTTAACGTGTCGAAGTGAGCATCGAACACTCTTGTTATGGTTTCCTCGCCAATGTTGTCTGCTTCCAGAATTTTGAAGAAAAATACGATTTTTGCTAAACGTATTCCTGGACAGTTCTGATTGGAGCAGCATAATTCTGTTTTAGACTCATTCCATTGAGTAATTGCACCGCAATGAGGGCAAATGCACAGTTCTTCCCAAAGTTTGTTTTCCTCTTCTTGTGTGGGGAGTTGTAGCGTTTCCAGTATTTTAGGAATTACTCCACCGGAACGTGTTACAAGAATTTTGGCACCTTTAGCAATATGATGCTCGTATATCCATTTAGCATTGTAGCCAGTTGGGTTCTCCATGTTACAATCTCCAGTGTCCACCGTTTCGATGTTGACTACAGGTTTGAGGGCACCGGCCTTGCTGACTTTCCATGAGATACCCTTGACAGTCGTTTCAAATGAGTCGGTAAAGTCTGGGTGCTTATACGCGACAGCATAAAGCGGATTGCCGGTAGTTTGATTGCGTCCTATCGTTTCCCACAGATTCAAATCGTTGACATAGACAACAATGCCGTCAATTGGATATTCTTTATTCCATGCTTTGAAGAGTGAGATGAGATATTCATCTGACAATTCTTCAACAGCAATGCAGGTGTGCATTTTGGGCTGTTCGTATTTGAAACGTAAACGCTCGCATAACTCATCAAATGTTGTACACTCGTGCAGTGATTGCTCATCAACGCCATATCTGAAGAATGATACGTATTTTAAGTATTCACTTGGCGTGTCACGGTTGAGTAGTCCAGCCGCAGTGTTGCGAGGGGATTTGAAGTTTTCTTCAGACTGATTAGCAACATCTTCCTTGAATGTATGCCAGTTTCGCCTGCTAAATACAAATTCGCCAAAAGTGAAATTGATTGAGGTAGGTGGGGTATAGATACCAGCAGCATTGTAATGTGCGGTACAGTCCTGTCCTTCGTTTTCAGCTCCTCCGCGTGAATATACCATACCGGTTTGTTCATCACGTAAGAGTGATAGTCCATCAAATTTGGGCATACACACAACCAATGCTTTGTCATTAAGACCAAGTGAATTGCACCATTTTTTTAGGTCCGGAAAGTTTTTCACCTTGTTCAATGATTTCATTGGGATGGGCAATTTTACCTTACGTCTTTCAGAGACTATGACTGGTTCTATTTGCTGGAACCATTGGTTGTTAGGGTCGAGGGTCTTCAGTTCGTCCACTAATTTGTCGTATTCTGCATCTGAAATTGAAGGCTGGCCGGCACGGTATTGCTGATTGCATTTCGCAATTTTTGCGCTTAATTCTTCTATCTTGCTCATATTTTATTGAATTATGGGTTGTGGCACTGTGCCACAACCCTGTTCATAATTATCGTGTTCCTGTATGGCCAAAGCCACCTTCTCCGCGATCTGTGTCGCTAAGATTAACAACTAATGATAGTTCGCCAAGATAGCAATGACCAATTACCATTTGTGCGATTCTTGTGCCTTCTTTAACCAAGAAGGGGGTTCGCTCATAACTTTTAATGATCACGCCAACATTGCCTCTATACGTTTTGTCAATTGTGCCAAGAAGCACATCCGCATCATAGCGGTTGCATGAGTTGTCTTGAAGAGAGTAGCCTTCCATACCTTTTGCGGAGAAGCCGCTGCGTGGACGTATCTGAGCTTCGCTTTCGCCAGTTAATTCGATAGCAAAATCCAAAGGTACGATATTGCGTCCTGGATGAATCACTGTGTCTTGGGGTACGTACAGATCGAAGCCTGCTGCCCCTTTGTCTGCTCTTGTCGGCATTTGAGCCTTGTCTGATAAAAACTTGATTTTCATTTCTTGTTCTTTTTGGTTTTATATTTCATGCCAGTTCTGGTCATGTCTTTAGTTGCATAATATTTGCGTTCAAGCCCCATTAGCTTGTCGTAATCTTCCAGCTTTAATGTGCCAAGATCTTCCAGCGTGTCAATCTCAATTTTGTCTTCATAGAGATAACGAAAATAGAGACTGCAACTGGAGATGCTTTTGCCAGTACACGCCTCATATATGTTGATTGGGGCTGTGCCTAAAGCTCCGGCTGCTGATGTAACAGATTGAAAAATTGCTACAAGTCTTTTTAATGGATTGAATACGAGCACTCGTTTACGGCTCTCGTTGATCGGGTTTCCTGCCATTGTTTATCGCTTCTAACACTTCGTTTGACAGCCTTTCTTTGGCTGCTTGCAGAAGATATGTGTCAGAAACAGCCACACCGTAAGCAAATAGCTCCTGGATGCGGTCACACATATAACCTAAGAAGTTTGGTTCAACAAATGCGATAAACAGGTAAACGAAGTTACCGTCAATTAAGTAATGCCCACTCTGGTTGATCTTACAAACGTTTTTGTAAGGAATGTCATAGGCTTCACACAGCGATTCGATGGGTTTTCTATACTGCACGAAGAAATCCCGGACATTGATAGATAGGTCTTGTTTGTGAATATATAAGGTGGCATCGAAAAACGGTCTGCCACTTTCAGCTTCAGTACCGAAGAGCAAATTCGGAAATTCAGGAATGGACTGCTCTGTACAATTTAGTTTTATTCCATTCTCTTGCTGACCAAGCATGATTACTGGAGGTCGGATGCGTTTACTTTATTCTGATGTACGTCAGCAGGCCAATAAATAGCTTCTGCTTTATCAAATTTGGTGTCGCGGAT
The DNA here is from genome assembly GCA_051869575.1 of Prevotella sp. Taxonomy (GTDB): domain Bacteria; phylum Bacteroidota; class Bacteroidia; order Bacteroidales; family Bacteroidaceae; genus Prevotella. Next base: position 5,960 of record JBJEAY010000485.1, read on the forward strand.
TACATAATCCGACATAGTGCGGTTGAGTTCGGCTTCCACGCGCTTGGTAGCATCTGTGTTGGATGTGGCCGGCACAAAGAAAGTCTGGGTGCTTCGCTTGGTTTTGCCGCTCTTCTCGTCAAGCGTAAAGAAGATGGCCTTGACATTGTAAAGACCTACGCCACTTTCTTCTGATTCCTCGAAGAAGTTGCAGATAAGTCCGCATACAGTTTGATTGTCTTGTGCCAGAATATCATTGAAGAGAACATCGCTGATTTTGGTTTTGATGATTTCAATGTTTACACTTCCATACTTGGCACGTTGTTGGTCTTCTACAATTGCATAGGCTACTTTTTCGGCTTCAGTGTAGCTTGTGGCCATTACCAACTCTTCTGTCTTGACCTTGGCGAGTTCTCCATTTTCTCTTTCCCTGGTCCATTCAGTCTTGATTCTATAGAAATCCAGACTTCCATTGATGATTTCTTCTTTTTCCATACAAAATGGGTTTTAATGGTGAAACATAAATTTGTCGGTGCAAAGTTAATAAATATTTTGCGAGTATAAGGTATAAAACTGTGCTTTTAACATATTATTTTTGCAAAGCACCTTGTTTACAGGGGCTTTTTGGCGTATCGAGAAGTGAATTAACATTTAGAATATAGTAGTTAGAACTATGTTTTATTATGCTTTTGCGCCCATTTGACGCAACAAAGGCAACAAAAAACCTCTATTCTTTAGAAAATGAAGACTCAATGGCAACAGATAAAGAGACAAAGCTGGATGTAGAGCTTTTAGAGAGCATATTCCAGACATCAAAAAAGACGATTCAAGAATATATCCGCGAGTTACAGCGTCACTGCCGGTTCAAGTCTGCCTATCGTCATCTAAACAACGGAACAGTGTTAGATGATAGAGGTAGGCTTATAGACCTGTATGATGCGTGTGTGCAACAGGATGCGCATCTTGCCGGTGTACTGGAGACCTTGAAATCCCAGATACTTGGTGAGAGATATATGCTTGCGTCACAAAACAGCAAGGGCCGCTACATAAAGGACGTAGAAGAGACAAAAAAAATACAGGGCACACAATTCATCAAGATTATTGAAGGAATTGTGGAGTCCAAGCTGTATGGCTACACTGGATTGTATATTGATCCGTCAATTGATGCAGAAACCGGGAAATTACATAATGTGGTAAGCATTGAGCGTCGTAATATACTACCAGACCAGCGACGTATCGTACAGCGTCAAAGCATCTGGTCTCCAGGTTGGGATTTTGATGATCCCAAATATAAAGATTACTATATCCTTATTAACAGCGGTTCTTTAGGCTTGTTCTCTGCTACCACGCCTTCAATTCTGGCCAAGAAATTCACGATGGCTAACTATGTGAATTTCTCACACACATACGGTCAGCCAATCATACATGGCAAATCCGAATCCGAAAATTCGGTGGATAGACAGCGTTTGGCCAATGATATTGCGAGTGCTGCCCAGAATAAAGTTATTGTCACTGGTAGTGGTGACGAGATTGATGTGAAAGCCTTCACGATGTCTAATTCTGAGCAGATATTCACGGGGCTAATTTCACTCGTTGACAAGGATGTTTCCAACCTTATTCTTGGTTCTCAGTCTGTGGCTGGTGAACAGCAGGCGTATGTTGGGTCGGCAAAGACGCATGAAAACATTTTCCGTGACCGTATTGAAGTATATCGTGATTATATCGAACTGGTGATGAATGAGCTAATCATCCCACGTTTGGTAAAGATTGGGTATATTAAGCCGGGTCTGGAGTTTAAGTATGCAAAGCGTATTGAAATGTCTGATGAAGACAAGATTCGTCTTTTTCAAGTACTGGGAACTCAGTGGGAAATGGATCCTGATTCTATTGAAAGTGAGTTTGGTATTAAAGTGAAACGCCAACTTAACATTGAGACTGGAAATGTAGGGGTTGGCACTTCCAGCAATGACGATGGGGTTGTCCGTCATCTGACAGATGAAGAATACTTCAGACGTTACGGCCATGCTCGTAATACTACAAATTTTTTGAGGGAGAGGGGGAAATGAATCCGCGCCCTCTCTCCACAATTATAGCGCAGCGGTTGCCGAATAACGATAAGGACAAGCATGAGGAGGAATATGCAGTCTTATTAGCATTGTTTCACGATGTTATAAAAAGTATTCGTGATAACGATGGACAATGGGAATCTTTAGAAGAACTTATGAAGGCGCGTGCGGATTTTGCGGTGCGTCATGCTTTTGATGGGTTTGGTATCAGTTACGATGATGCTTTGCAATTGCTTAAAAACGCTGACGATTTATCTGATGAGCAACGTGTACAGCGTGATATTTTAGTTGCTGCTGTAGATAATCTGGTTGATTTCGCAGTAGCTGAAGAATACCATTTAGCTGAAGAAGCATCGGAATATGATGAATTAGAGGAATTGGAGGAAGACTCAGAAGAATATGCAGATCTTCTGGAAATTCTTTTTGGCATTTGCCATAAATATAATAACCGATACGCCTACGTAGAGAATATGGATATTGAATATGCCATGATTGTCGCAGCTTTCTTATCCAGTCTAAAAGATGATACGATATTGACTTATATGACAATGGGTGATGAGCGTGTACGTCCTTGGCATTTGCAATATGAAGGATATTCAGCTCCTCGCTCACAGTTCCCCAGCTGGCTTATTCCTCCGATTGAGCACCAATGCAGATGTTTCTTGGTGGAAGACACTAAATCTACATTGGTTGTGGATATTCAGGCCGCAAAGAAACCGCAGATGCCCGATTGGTTTGACCGGACATTTAAGGAAAGTGTTGCTAATGGAGGGCGCATATTCTCTGATGAGCATTCGTATTTCCAAATTGACAAGAAGCACGTAAAGCGTCTTGGTGAAATATCAGATAGAATCAAAGCTAAATATTTTGGCGATGGCTCAGATTCCGACTAATACAGGGAAGCCTATTACCCCCAAACAGGTGGTGGCTCAATGGCGGCATTTACCACACAAGTTGTATGTGAATATATGGAATTTTGAGGTAAAGGCTGGTAAGGCTGCACAATCGATATTTCAGGAATCGTTTGACATGAAACGTTTTAATACGTCTGGAAGTGCGGCCTGGCCAAGTCGCTCTAAATACAGTAAGGCTATTCATCCCTTAATGGTAGAGACCGGATCGTTAAAGCGGTCAATTAAATGGAAGCATACAGGCTCTAAGGGCGAGCCGTCTGGCGTAACGATTTATACGGATCCTGATGGTTTCAAGCATACAAACGCTCATCGAGGGTTTTGTTATGCTGCCGTGCATAATGGACCATCTCACTTTCGGTGGGGAAGGGTGAAAAATATGCCACGCCGACAATTTATGGGACATTCGTCGGTATTGGCAGAAGAGTTGAAAAAGTTATCGGCTATGATTTTTCAAGGTTTTCCAAAATAAATGATTGTTGATAAGCATAAACCACAATTGAACAATCCAGACGAGAAAGTTCTGGAAGAGTCTGCCCAATTAACTTGGGAAGAAGAAGCTGTGCGCACTAATGCAATGGCAGAAGCGTATAAGGCTGTTAGATCAATTTTAGCAGACATACCATCGAACCCTGATGACCCCAACAGTGAGCCATTATTCAAGACCATCAAAATGGATAATGGCCAGTTGGCTCGTATTAAGGGCAGTAAATTGAATGAGGAGTACGGCATTGAATTTCCAGCTGTATTTATTCATTTTATTGAAGTGTATTATAATCAAGGTGCTGCACGTATATCAGAAGGAAAGGCCACTATGCGCA
>JBJEAY010000486.1:0-1749 GCA_051869575.1 Prevotella sp.
ACGACAAGGACGGCAAGATGCTGATTGCCGAGCGGCGTGAAGACCCGAAGACGAAGCGGCTGATAGCCACAGGACGTGTGTTCGACCGTACGGGAGCGGAGGTGCAGCCCGCCTATTGGTTGGGCAAGTACAGCGACATGCCTCATATCCTGTCGTTCCTCAATGAGAGTTATCAGACCATCTTCGAGGTGCTGCAGACCGACAACGAGGTTGCCCCCTTGCTGGGTCCGTTCCAAACCGCCTTTGCCAACAAGGCCATGGAGCAACTCGAAGGAATGATAGGCACCTTGCGTGTCTATACCTCCCGACTTGCCACCAAGGAGTCGTACTGGATATTCCACAAGGACGGTGATGACTTCGACCTGAAGGTCAGTGACCCGAAGAACCCGAGCTATCTGCTGATTGCCAACGACCCAGAGATGGAAAGCATCATCGGTGCGCTCAATGCCTTGATTCTCAACCGCCTCGTGACGAGAGTGAATACAGGTCAAGGCAAGAATGTGCCTGTCAGCATCATCGTCGATGAGTTGCCTACGCTCTACTTCCACAAAATAGACCGACTGATTGGAACTGCTCGAAGCAACAAGGTGAGTGTCGCCTTGGGCTTTCAGGAGCTGCCGCAGTTGGAAGCCGACTACGGCAAGGTGGGTATGCAGAAAATCATCACCACCGTGGGTAATGTTGTGAGCGGTTCGGCTCGTGCCAAGGAAACCCTCGAATGGCTGTCGAGTGACATCTTCGGTAAAGTAGTGCAGCTCAAAAAGGGTGTGACCATCGACCGTGACAAGACCTCCATCAACCTCAATGAGAACATGGACAGCCTTGTGCCTGCAAGCAAAATCTCCGACATGCCCACAGGATGGATTTGCGGACAGACTGCCCGTGACTTCGTAGTCACCAAGACCGGCATGAACGGCTCAATGAACATCCAAGAAAGCGAAGAGTTCAAGACCTCCAAGTTCTACTGCAAGACCGACTTCGACATGGCGGAAATCAAGAAGGAGGAATCGGAGTATGTCCCTCTCCCTAAGTTCTATAAGTTCAAGAGCAAGGAAGAGCGAGAGCGCATCCTCTACAAGAACTTCGTTCAGGTTGGGGAGGACGTGAAAGCCATGATTAAGGAGATACAGCAGTTTCGGACACTCACCTAACAGTAACCATCAAAAGCAGTGAGAATCATTATAACCATCATCACATTCGTCCTCACCATTGCCGTGGCTCCCGCACAGAGTCACGGCATTTATAAATTGCCCCCATTCGAGCGGGCAGTCTGTTGCATCAAGTTCTTTGAGGGGCTACACCAAGCTCAGGATTATCCGTATATAGGTTACGGCCACCGCATCCAGCCTGGCGAACATTTCCGTCTTCCACTCACCCGAAAGCAAGCCGATGCCCTGCTTCGCCGTGACCTCCGCAAACTCTGCAAGATGTTCCGTTCCTACGGCAAGGACAGCCTTCTCCTTGCCACCCTTGCCTATAACGTCGGTTATGGGACGCTCATGGGCAACGCCGACCATCCAAAGAGCCGCCTCATTCAAAAGATAGAAAGCGGCGACCGCAATATCCACAACGACTACATCCGTTTCTGCCGCTATAAGGGGAAAGTAGTTCCATCCATCAGAAAAAGAAGAAGGATTGAGTTCAAATTATTATACCATAAATGATATTATTGGAGTCATGGATATATAGATTTGTTCCTTTCAGTGTGCTAAATAGCATATTTTCTTTCTATTTTTCGCTCTAAAAGTC
>JBJEAY010000487.1:0-1749 GCA_051869575.1 Prevotella sp.
CATTCTGTGCATCAAGTCCGAACTCCATATAAGAACTCATATATGGGTCATCTGCGGGGATGAGCCATGACTGGAAACCAGGATCCCAGTTGGGTGCCCAGTTGGCACTGCCAAACATAAGGTCGGTAGAACCAGAGCCATCGTTCTTCACATCATCAGGATTGCCATACATAACTGGACCAGAGCAACGGCCCACACCATAGTTGGCATTGCATGGCACCCACTTCTTCGACTTACCCACGCCGCCTGCGAGGTTCGCCCATATCTCGTCGCTCAGCTGCGAGAAATCGTTTTGTGGGATATTAAACTGATATGGGTCGCCATAAACCACTCCTGCGCGTGTCTCTGCACCGAGAGAAACCTCATAGTCGCCGGCGAAAGGCAAACCGATAGTCAGTTTCTGTTCTTGCGAACGTCCGTTGGGAGTCACCCACAACGGAGTGCAACCCTTGAGCTTCGACTCCAAGGTCACATAGTTACCGTCGATCGTCACGGTATAGGCGTCCGGACATTTCAGGTCGTCGCTCGAATATTGAGCGGCACCGAATCCAAAGTCGTCCGGCGAACAGGCTGCCAGCATCATTGCCGCGCCTGCCATCATTGTATATATCTTTTTCAGTTTCATAAGAAATGAACTTTAATTTTTTAATATTTAAATTCTTTAATTCTTTAATTTCTTAATAGAATTAAGACATCACCATCCGGCATTCTGAGTCAGCACGCCACCCGAGAGGGTAATCTGGGTGTTAGGTATCTGCATCAGACCTTTCTTGGCAGTGAAATTGTCAACGTTGAATGATGTAGTGGTCTCCACACCGCCATTCATCACCTTTGCTCCGTTCTGAGCCTCGGCAATGGCACGTCCGGCGTATGCACCGTCCTTCTCATAGCGCATGAGGTCCCAGAAGTGGATACCCTCGAAGGCAAACTCGATGGCACGCTCCTTGCGGATGTTCTCGATGCTATATGAAAGCGACTCACCCGGGCAAGAACGCTGGTGAACCATGTTCAATCCGGTGTTGGTGCCTGTCAGTTCGGAGTGCATCAAGAGCACATCGGCATAGCGCATCACAGTCCAATCCTGGAAATAGGTGATGTTCATGTGCTGCTCGCCGAGCTGGAATCCCACTTCCTGGCGTGTTCCGTCGCTGAAGCACAGAGGGGCATACTTGCGAGTGTAGTAGCCTGTGTATTCGTAAGTATCGTTGACATCAGCTACAAATCCTGCATCGGCACAGCTCCACACACAAGCGTTGAAGCGGGGGTCTGTCTTGTAGGTATCAACAAACTTCTGTGTCACCGAGCAAGCTCCCCATCCCGAGGCGATATTCACGCTTGTTGCCGACTTGTTGCGCGGACCGAGATAAACCTGGAACACGTTTCCGTCGGCATTGCCGTTGTAGTCGGCAGTGGCGGCAAACTTAAGGTTGAGGATAACCTCCTTGGAGATGTCGCTCACCCATCCGCTACCATCATAGTATTTGCCCTTGAAGGTAGTGTTCCATGCGTATGAGCCACCGTTTGAGGCATCGGTAGTGCAGGCAGGCATGAAGAGGTCGGCATAGTTGTCCTCAAGTTCATAACCGCCATTGTCGATGATGTCGTTGAGGGCGTCGATAGCCTCCTGCTTTGAGCATCCCTCGTTCTCCTGTCCGTAGTAACCAGTATAATAAAGGTACGCACGAGCCAACAGTGCCTCAGCTGCATATTTTGTTATACGTCCGTCGTTGGAAGCACGGCTGTCGAGGG
>JBJEAY010000488.1:0-1742 GCA_051869575.1 Prevotella sp.
GTTATATACAGACAGTGAGTTAGCACAAATTCTTGACAAGAAAATCTTTCACATGTTATCCTAGGCAGCCGATGCCCTCGGTCTTGAGTGCTATGTCGTGGGCGGTTATGTGCGCGACATATTTCTTGAGCGACCGTCCAACGACATCGACGTAGTGGTGGTGGGCAGCGGCATCCAGGTGGCACAGCGCCTCAAGGATATGTTGGGCAGACAAGCCCATCTTTCCGTGTTCCGCAACTTCGGTACGGCACAGGTGAAATTCCACGACACCGAGGTGGAGTTTGTCGGTGCCCGCAAGGAGAGCTATAGCCACGACTCGCGCAAACCCGTTGTGGAGGACGGCACATTGGAGGACGACCAAAACCGCCGCGACTTCACCATCAATGCCATGGCCATCTGTCTGAACAAGGCTCGCTTCGGCGAACTCGTCGATCCCTTCGACGGCATCTACGACCTCGAGGACGGTATCATCGCCACTCCCCTCGATCCCGACATCACCTTCTCCGACGACCCACTGCGAATGTTGCGCTGCGTGCGCTTTGCCACCCAACTCAAGTTCATGATCGAGGACGAGACCTTCGACGCCCTCTCGCGCAATGCCGAGCGCATCAAGATAATAAGCGGTGAGCGCATCAAGGACGAACTCAACAAGATACTCCTTTCGCCCACGCCGAGTCGCGGTTTTGTGGATCTGCATCGCTGCGGACTCCTGCAGCTCATCATGCCCGAACTCACAGCCCTCGACATCGTGGAGACCAAGAACGGCATATCCCACAAGAACAATTTCTATCACACCCTCGAGGTGCTCGACAATGTATGCCGCACCACCGACAACCTGTGGCTGCGCTGGGGAGCCTTGCTGCATGACATCGGCAAGGCGAAGTGCCGCCGTTTTGAGGGCAAGGCATGGACATTCTACAATCACAACTATGTGGGGGCGAAGATGGTGCCTCAGATGTTCCGCCGCCTGTCGCTGCCTCTCGACGCCAAGATGAAGTATGTGCAGAAGATGGTGGAGCTCCACATGCGTCCCATCTCCATCGCCGACGAGGAGGTGACCGACAGTGCCGTGCGCCGACTTATCAACGATGCCGGCGACGACATCGACGACCTCATGCTGCTCTGCGAAGCCGACATCACGTCGAAGAACGAGGTGAGGAAGAAGCTCTTCCTTGAGAATTTCCGTATGGTGCGCGAGAAGATAGCCGACCTCAAGGAGAAGGACTACAAGCGCCTGTTGCAGCCAGTGATTGATGGCGACGAGATAATGCAGATGTTCCATCTCAAACCGTCGCGCGAGGTTGGCGAACTGAAGAAGGTGATGAAGGACGCCGTTCTCGACAACCTTGTGCCCAACGAGCGCGAGCCCCTCATGGCACTGCTCATGGACAAGGCCAAGTCGATGGGACTGGCATAGTCGCAAAAAAAAATAATCCCCCTCCGGACATTACATCCGAAGGGGGAACTTTAATTTTTTAATTTTTTAATTGACTTCGTCGAACTTTGTTTCTTTAATTTTTTAATTCTTTAATTTCGGGGCATCAGCCCCGACCTACGCCACTGCGCAGCTCACCCCGAGGGCGGTTCCGATAGCTGCCAATACTGCTGAGGCAAGATTCCATAGAAACTTAATAAGCCTCGATTTATTCTCCTGTGTCATAACTTTAATCCTTTAATATTTTAATTCTTTAATTTTATATTAGGCACGGAAAACACGGATTTTCACGGATTTCCTATTTTAA
>JBJEAY010000489.1:0-1741 GCA_051869575.1 Prevotella sp.
AGTTAAAGGAGTTAAGACATTAGTATGTGCGTTGATTGGCTACTGTTGAATAGGATTATTTACCGCAATAGGGATTTTCCCCTTTGGCTTTAGGGAAAATCCTTTGTCAGGGTGCGGAAAATGTTGTTACTTTGCAGCAGAAAACAAGAAGTCTAACAATTTAATACATACAATTATGAAAAGGTATATATTCTCAATTATGGCAATGATGACGATAACATTGGCTGCCAAGGCTATGAGTTTCACACAGGCTCAAAGGGAAGCCCTCTTCCTGACGGACAAGATGGCTTATGAACTGAACCTCACTGATGAGCAGTATGACGCTTGCTATGAGATTAATCTCGATTATCTGATGGGCGTGTCAACAGTGGATGACCTCTACGGAACGTATTGGACAAGGCGCAACCTCGATATGAGCTATATATTGCTCGACTGGCAGTTGTCGGCTTTCAGGGCTGCCACCTATTTCTATCGTCCACTGTATTGGGATGCTGGATGCTGGCATTTCGGTATTTACGCACGTTATCCGAGACGCACGTTCTTCTATTTCTCACACCCCACTGTATATGTGTCGTATCGTGGAGGGCACAGTTGGAGAATGAATGGAGGTAGAAGCTATTATCATGGACGCAGTGACCATTATCGTCGTCCTGCCGACAGCCATTTTGGAATGCGCGACCGCTTCAATAATAATGACCGGATTAACCGTCAAGACCGAATAGACCGTCAAAATCGGATTAACCGTCAAGACCGAATAGACCGTCAAAATCGGATTAACCGTAAGGAACAACCTAACCGGATAAACCACTCAACCAGGATTGATCGCCAAGACCGAATAGATAGGCCTACTCGGATCAACCGTAGCGAGCGAGGCAGTTCCACCAGAGTGACTGTCAACCGTGGTAATTCATCCTCAAGTCGTAGTGTCAGCCCTATCAACAGTGGCAGACCACGCGGCAGTTCTATTAGCAGTGGCAGCACCCGAAGTAATAGCAGTAGCTCTCGCAGCGGAAATATCTCCCACGGCGGAGCAAGACGAATGTAAATCAATTATTATATGTGAAGGATGCGCACCTCGGCATTATCCATCTTGGGTATTTCATTCATTGGCTTGTCATAAAACACGGACTGAATGGCCTTGTTGATGATGCCGTGGCCTACAGCCAAAACCTTCTGATCAGGAAAAGTCGTGCGAACGAAGTCAAGAAATTCGGAAGCACGGCTTTTCAACATTTCAAGCGATTCGATGTCATCTGGCCATGGTTCGTCCTTTAGGTCGGGAATGTATCTGCCAGTGAAACCGCCCCAATCCCTTTCTCTCAGTAATGGGGTAGTGACAACGGTGAGAAAATGAGGTTCGGCAATAATTGAAGCAGTGTCATAAGACCTTTTTAAATCGCTCGAAATAATGGCGTCAAAATGTTCTTCTGTGAGATTCTTTGACACCATGCGAGCCTGGTTAATGCCTTTTTCGTTGAGTTCTCCTTGAGTCTGACCTTGCATTATCTTATTGGAGTTATCCACCGTTTCTCCATGCCTAATTAAATATAAAATCGTCATAATTTTGTTTTTTTTGCCACAAAAGTACAAAAAAAAATTGCAATACCAATATTTTTTATTACTTTTGCAGAAAAAATTAAGCAATAGTGACATGAAAATAGTACAAAGTTCATTTTTTAGAGCTATATGCTCCATCATTATCGGAGTGCTTTTGTTGCGCTATCCCGACCATACCGTTACG
>JBJEAY010000490.1:0-9632 GCA_051869575.1 Prevotella sp.
AATGAAAAAAGCAATAATAACACTGTTATTGGCAGTGACGACAATAATGGCAACGGCACAGGAACGGCGAGTGGAAAACAAACCGTATATAGACCTGCGACCGATGCATTTTGGTATCGTAATAGGATTCAACGCGCAGGACATAGAACTCGAGAACGTCGGTCCGCAGACATATATTCGTGAAGACGGCAGCCAGGTGACTCGCTCCATCGTATGCGACGCGAGCAAATGGAATCCTGGCATCTCCGTCGGTGTACTTGCCGACATGCGCTTGAGCGATTATCTTAATCTGCGCATCACTCCAACCATGCATTTCGGTTCGAAGTATCTCACCTTCCGCGACCTCGACAATCATGACGAGAGCGGTAAGGCCCGCACCGAGACTCAGGAACTGAAAAACACCTACGTCAGTTTCCCCATCGACTTGAAGTTCAGCAGCAAGCGCCATAACAACTATCGCCCCTACCTCATGGCGGGCATAAACCCCATGCTCAACCTCACATCGAAGGAGCAAGACATCATACGATTGAAACGCTTCGACACGATGATTGAGATTGGAGTGGGCTGCGACCTCTATCTGCCCTTCTTCAAACTAATACCAGAGCTAAAGTTCTGCTACAGTCTCTCGAATGCTCTCGACAAAAATCATGCCTCACAACTGAAGGACGACACACTAAAGGAAATGGCCGGCAGTGTGCGTGCCGGCCATTCCAAGATGATTGTCCTGTCGTTTTACTTCGAGTAAATCTGTTCGAGATTCAATGTTAGTTTTCCCACATACACTCCAAGGTTGCCGTTTTGGTCAACTGGCACCTTATTACCATCGATGTCAGTGACATATTCAAGGTGCTCCATGAATGTATGCGAGTGTCCACCGAGGATGAGGTCAACATTTCTTGTGGCGGCAAAGACATGGTTATCGTCGATATACTTAGGCCACAAGTCCCATCCCGTGTGCGAGAGGCAGATGATGAGGTCGCATTTCTCCACATTGCGCAGATAGTCAGCCGTCTGCTGTGTAGCTTTTATCGGGTCGATATAGCGAACACCATTGATGGCGTTTTCCATCACTATACCCTCAAGTTTGGGAGCAAGACCGAACACACCTATTTTCACTCCGTTTCTCTCAATGGTAATCCATGGTTTGATAAGACCTTCAAGTACAGACCCTGTGAAATCATAATTGGAGCACACCATCGGGAACTTTGCCATTCGTGCAAGGCGGGCTAAATTATCCAAACCATTGTCAAACTCATGATTTCCAAGAGTAGTGGCATCATATCCCATGGCATTCATCACTCCCACCTCTACATCACCCTTGAACATTGTGTAGAAAGGCGATCCCTGTGAGAAATCACCGCTATCGAACAAGAGCAAGTCGGGAGTCTTGCGCCTTTCCTCATTAATAAGATTGGTACGCCTTACCACTCCACCCTTCCCTGCCATGATAGAGTCCTCGAAGGTACTCTTCAGCGGCAGAATAGTGCTGTGAGTGTCATTGGTATGCAATATCACCAGTTGCTTCTTTTCCTGTGCATTTCCTGCCAATACTAAAAGCAAGAAAGCTATAATTATTGATAATCGTTTCATTCCTTCTTGACTTTATCGAACTACGTTTCTTGAATAATTTAATTTTTTAATATTTAAATTTCGCGTAGCGACTACTCCACCACAACTCTACCCTCAACCTGTGGATTCACCTTGACGCCATGCTCCTTCATATATGAGAAGTATTTCACCATCACCTCACGGGCATTGTAGGACTTGTCGTCGAAGACGACGAAATCCGTTTTCTTCTTGAAAGCGAGCATCTTGTCATTGCCCTGTGCGAGGAAGTCGTTGGTAGCTATGCGATATTTCCTTTCGGGTAGGATATCCTGCCCGTTGAGTTTTGCCGACTTGAGTTTGCCATCCTTTGTGAACACTAAGTTCACCCCTTTGCTCACACATTCGCCACCAGTGAATGCCATCTGTGAAAACAACTCAATGAGAGCATCCCCGGTGAGAGAAAGGAAACAAACCTTATTCTCAAAAGGAGCCACCGACAACACATCGCCATAAGTGACGTCGCCAGCAGCCATGGGCGAGCGTATTCCTCCGATGTTATATACGCCCACGTCAATTTTCTCTCCACATAACACCCCCGACCATAGCATAATGTCAGCCATAAGATTGGTCATTCTACTCTCGGGTTTGTCAATCTCGGCAGCACATTCCAACCGGCCAACAACGGGCGACATGATACTGTCGATGATACTCTTATACGGAACGAGAAAATCGGCAGTGGCATTATCCTTACAAGCATCGTAAGTGGAATCCACTGTCAGTCTCGTTCTTTCCACCCCCGAAACACGATATTTTTGTGCGGAGGCAACAGCTGCTATCATACAGATAGTCAGCGTGAGAAGCAAATTTTTCCTCATAATAATCAAAATTACTGTGCAAAAGTACAAATTTCCAATGAAAACACAAAAAAAACGCGAAGAAAATTGCATAATCCAATAAAAAGTATTACCTTTGCACCCGCTTTTCGGCGTAATCGCTGGCAGGAAGTAACGTGTTGCCTGTTATGTTGCGTTGGAACGATAAACAAATTTAATTTTATACAAGAAAATGGATTTAATTAAAGTTGCTGAAGAAGCATTTGCAACCGGCAAGAAGTTCCCTGAGTTCCGTTCAGGTGACACTATCACTGTCGCTTACAAAATTATCGAGGGTAGCAAGGAGCGTATCCAGCTCTACCGTGGTGTAGTTATCAAGATTTCCGGTCATGGCGACAAGAAGCGCTTCACCGTGCGCAAGATGTCAGGTACCGTAGGTGTTGAGCGTATCTTCCCAATCGAGTCTCCGAACATCGAGAGCATCGAGGTGAACAAGCATGGTAAGGTACGTCGCGCTAAGCTTTATTATCTGCGTGCACTCACCGGCAAGAAGGCCCGTATCAAGGAGAGAAGAGTTAACGTTGGCGAGTAAAATCACCACATCCGACTCTACAAGGAATAAAAAAGAGACAAGCCGCATAGGACTATGGGGATTGTCTCTTTTTTGGTTAATTCCTTAACGTCCTTAACTTCTTTAAATTCCTTAATTTCATTAACGTCTAAGAAAAATGAAAGAATTAGCATTAAAGTACGGATGCAATCCGAATCAAAAGCCCTCACGCATATATATGGAAGAGGGAGAGTTGCCTATTGAGGTAATCAACGGTCGCCCTGGTTATATCAATTTCCTGGACGCATTCAATTCATGGCAACTTGTCAAGGAGCTGAAGGCAGCCACCGGTATGCCTGCCGCAGCCTCGTTCAAGCATGTGTCACCGGCAGGAGCCGCTGTAGGTCTGCCTCTTGATGATACACTCCGCAAAATCTATTTCGTTGACGACCTCAAGGTGGAACTGTCACCAATTGCCTGTGCATACGCCCGTGCCCGTGGTGCCGACCGCATGAGTTCATACGGTGACTTCGTGGCACTTAGCGACACCTGCGACGAGGCCACAGCCCTTCTCATTAAGCGTGAGGTGAGCGACGGTGTCATCGCCCCCGATTACACCCCCGAGGCTATTGAGATTCTCAAAGCCAAGCGCAAGGGAACATATAATGTTATCAAGATTGATCCCAACTACGTGCCTGCACCTATCGAGCGCAAGCAGGTGTTCGGTATCACATTCGAACAGGGCCGCAACGAAGTGAAACTCGACGATCCCGCTCTCTTCGAGAACATCCCCACACAGAACAAGACATTCAGCGAGGCAGCCAAGCGCGACCTTATCATCGCCCTTATCACACTGAAATACACTCAGAGCAACTCCGTATGCTATGTCAAGGACGGACAGGCCATCGGCATTGGAGCCGGTCAGCAGAGCCGTATCCACTGTACACGTCTTGCCGGTAACAAGGCCGACATCTGGTGGCTGCGCCAGCATCCGAAGGTAATGTCGTTGCCGTTTGTTGACAACATCCGCCGCGCCGATCGCGACAACACCATCGACGTGTATATCTCCGACGACCATGATGACGTATTGCGCGAAGGCACATGGCAGCAGTTCTTCAAGGAGAAGCCCGAGGTGCTCACTCGCGAAGAGAAGAAAGAGTGGATAGCCAAGAACACGGGTGTTGCCCTTGGCAGCGACGCTTTCTTCCCCTTTGGCGACAATATCGAGCGTGCTCATAAGAGTGGTGTGGAATACATAGCACAGGCCGGAGGCAGCGTGCGCGACGACCATGTTATCGACACCTGCGACAAGTATGGCATTGCCATGGCATTCACTGGCGTAAGACTTTTCCACCATTGATATGGCAGATATTGACGATATAATTGCCGGCGGCGGAATGGTGTTCAAGGGAATGCCAAAGGGCGATCCCAACAAGGACAAGGTGAAAACCAAAGCCAAAAAGAAAAAATACATCACCGGAGCCCACGGCAGCGGTTCAGCCCGACAGAAGGCCAAGTACCGCGAACAAAGGGCCAACCGACATAAATAAAAATAAAAAAGGACAACCGCAATGGTTGCCCTTTTTTATTTTGTTGTTATTCAATTACTGAGCGAGCTTGCCGTCAGAACCGAGCACATTCACAATCTTGTGGATGTACATCTTCTTCATGTTCTCACGAGCAGGCTTCAGATACTGACGTGGGTCGAAGTCTCCAGGATGCTCAGCGAGGTGCTGACGGATAGCAGCAGTCATGGCAAGACGTGAGTCAGAGTCGATGTTGATCTTGCAAACAGCGCTCTTTGATGCCTGACGGAGCTGATCCTCTGGAATACCGATAGCATCGGGCAACTTACCACCAAACTTGTTGATAGTTGCAACCTCGTCCTGGGGAACTGAAGAAGAACCATGGAGCACGATGGGGAATCCAGGCAACTTCTGCTCGATCTCGGCGAGGATATCGAATGCCAATGGAGGAGGCACGAGCAAACCAGTCTTCGGGTCGCGTGTGCACTGCTCGGGAGTGAACTTGTAAGCACCGTGAGAAGTACCGATAGAGATAGCGAGCGAATCGCAACCTGTGCGAGTAGCAAAGTCGATAACCTCCTCAGGCTTTGTGTAATGTGACTCAGCAGCCGAAACCTCATCCTCAACACCGGCGAGGACACCAAGCTCAGCCTCAACAGTCACGTCATACTGATGTGCATACTCAACAACCTTCTTTGCGAGAGCAACGTTCTCCTCATAGGGGAGGTGTGAACCGTCGATCATCACAGAAGAGAAGCCCATGTCGATGCAATCCTTGCAAAGCTCGAAGCTATCACCGTGGTCGAGGTGGAGCACGATTTCAGGATGCTCGCAACCGAGCTCCTTGGCATACTCTACTGCACCCTGAGCCATATAGCGGAGGATAGTGGCGTTGGCATAGTTGCGTGCGCCCTTTGATACCTGCATGATGACAGGTGACTTTGTTTCTACTGCAGCCTGCACGATAGCCTGCATCTGCTCCATTGTGTTAAAGTTGAAAGCTGGGATAGCATAGCCACCGGCTACTGCTCTCTTAAACATCTCGCGTGTATTCACGAGACCCAATTCCTTGTAACTAACCATTTTCTTTAGTGTTTTATTTATGTTACTAAAAATAATCTTTCTGTTATCGACCGCAAAATTACTCATTTTATTTCTCACTTACAAGCATTTTGACGTTTTTTTATGATAAAAGTTGTTATTTTGTTTATTTTGATATGTGGACTTTACAAAAATTATCGGTAATCGAGGTGGAAGAAGTCGGCATAGCCCTTACCCGTGGCATACAATCCGAGAATGGCACCGGTGAATCCGCCCACCACCTCGGTAGAGAGTAGCAGTGCGTCGATAGTGCCGAGAGGCTGCATGTTGTAGAGTGTCTCACCCACAAGGAAAGTGACGATTTCGGGTGTGGTTGTCTGTATTCTCATAAACATCTTGGGATTGTCAACATATCGGCGCGGCTCTTCCTTCACAAGCGACTTGATGGTGTGGCGCAACGTGACATATAGTCGTCCGTCCGTCTCACGACCGACAACAATGTCACTATGTCCGTCGTGTATTTGATACAGAGTGAATCCAGCCTCATCCCCTGACTGCAATCCCGTGGCATCCATGAATGTTGTGGCAGTCATGTTGGCATTCTGCATTCGTCGGCCTATGAATGTCGGTTGGTTGTTGGCAGTGAGAGATGATGGTGAGCAATGCAGTCGCAAAGCCGTGCCCACATGCTCGTATCTCTCCTCCACCGGTTGCTGGATATGAATAAACTCCGGACCGATATTCAGGAAAGTGGTCGAACAACTGTTTGCAATGGCAGTGGATTGTCCTGTCACTTCCGCCGGTCTTCCGCCATTAACCACTGGCCAACCGCCTTCAGGCCATTCCACAGGCAACACAAACGTCTCACGTCCGAGATGATGATAGCTACCACCGATGAAACGGAAGGCAAGGAACGACAACCACCATCTGCCGTCGGCTCCCTGCACAAAGTCGCCATGACCGGTGCCTTGTATCTGCGATGTCTGTGCTGCCATACAGCAATGAGTGAAGATAGGATTATCAGGACAACCCTCATACGGGCCATAGATATTCTTACTGCGGGCAATTGTCAGTTTATGGGCAATCTCAGTGCCTCCTTCGGAAATAAGCAGATAGTAATAACCATCCTTTTTATATATATGTGGCCCTTCGGGATAGCGTCCTCCCGTACCTCTCCATATCGGTTTTGACTCCGTCAGTTGACCACCCGTGCGAGGGTCAATCTCGCATAGCATTATCGTGTTGTCGGGATTGCTCACCATATAGCACACGTCGTTCTCGAAATAAAGTGAGGGGTCGATACCTTGCTGTTCGAGCCACATCGGCTCACTCCATGGGCCACGGGGATCTGATGCCGTCACCATAAAGTTGCCGCCATTGCCCACATTTGTCGTTATCATATAGTAGATACCGTCATTGTACCTAATCGTAGGGGCATATATACCCTGCCACGACGATGCGCCCTTGAGCTGCAACTGCGAGGGGCGGTCGAGCACATTACCAATCTGCGTCCAGTGCTGCATGTCGGTGCTCTCGAAGACGGGCACACCAGGGAAATACTGGAACGACGAATTTACGAGATAGAACTTATCCCCTACCCTGCAAACCGATGGGTCGGGATGAAATCCGGGAATCACCGGATTGATACTCTGTGCCAATGCCGTAATGGCAAACAATGAGGCAGCGATTGTCATTTTGATTTTTCTCATTTTGGGAATAGTTATTATTTTAATATTTATAAACTCAGTTGTTACCTGCAAAAAAGGGCCGCCGCTGCGACCCCAAAACCTTTGTTAACCTTAAATCTAATACTATGAAAAACACGATGCAAAATTAAGCATATTTCTTTCAATCTGCAACTTTTGCATCGTGTTTTTGTATTAAAGTGTAATATTATTGATTTATGTCAATACGCTATAGCTTCTTCGGAGTATATATGGCATCCCACCATGACGAATCGTCCTTTAGCCACTTCTGGAACCAAGCCATGATTGAGTTAATCCACTTGATGCGTTTTGCGGGATCCATGATACCATGATTTTCGCCCTCAACCTCGACAAATGCCGTAGGCACACCGAGCAGACGAAGTGCCGTGTACATCTGAATACTCTCGCCCACAGGCACATTAGTGTCGGCAGTGCCATGAGTGAAGAGGATAGGCTTCTTTATCTTGTCGGCATTATAAAGTGGCGAACGCTCAACAAACAGATCCTTGCGTGTCCATGGATAACTGTTGGCAGCCGATGTCTCGCTATATGAGTAGCCCCAATATCCCTCACCCCAATAGCTGGTGTGACTGGATATACCCGCATGCGACACACCACAGGCGAAAGGATTGTCCTTGGTCATCATATACTGGGTCATAAATCCGCCATAAGATGCCGATATACAACCGATGTGGTCGGCATCACACTGGGGAACATCCTTGGCAAACTGTCGTGTGGCGTCGATAATGTCCTGTGCCGGACCTTCGCCCATAGTATTCACATGGCGTGACGCCCACTCCTGACCATAACCAGATGCTCCCGAGGGGTTAACCGTGACGACGATATAGCCGAGAGCATTCCAATAGAATGCCGGATAATGCGAACCGTTACCATAGCGGCGCGACGTAGGTGAACAACCTCCATAATAATGCACTATAACGGGATATTTCTTTGACGGGTCGAAATTGACGGGCAGACTATAAAATCCCGTGACACGATAGCCCCGTGGCGACAGGAAGCTCCATGCCTTCACCTCGCTGATGTCAAGAGAAGATTTGACCTCTGCATTGGGGGCAGCCACAAGCGCAACCTTGGGTTTGCCTGCAGGAGATGTGATATTATATATCTCGTAGGGCACATCCGCCGACGAGCCATGCACCATGATATTGCCACCCTTGTCGGCAACACTCATTCCACTTATCACCTCAAGCGGTTGGCGCACCATAGACGAGCGCAAGGTCTTGGGGTCGAGGCGATACAGACTTACACTGTCCCCGTTCTGCGCGGTATAATACAGACACTTGTCATACAACGAATAAACCACATCCTCGATGCTTGTGGCATCGTCTGCCGTGAGAGGAGTGACCTTGCGGGTGGCGGTGTCCATCACATAGAGATGATAGTCATACATGCTCGGTGTGGCACCCTCGGGCACTCTCTTGCCAATACCACCGAAAGCCTCGGTGCTTGCCACAAAGAACACCTTGTCGGTACTGCCGCCATAAAGGGCGTTGCCGATAAATCCGTCCTTCTCTACCAGCATCTTGCTCTGCATGGTCTGCAAGTCGAGGTCATAGAATGTCTGGCGTGTTGTGGGGCGCTGCGTGAGCGAGTCGGTAGCTACAGAGAAGAGGATATGTCGGCCGTCGGGAGTGATGTCGCTTATCGACACTGGATGGTAGGTATAGGTAAGAGGCTGCACCATTCCCGTTGCAAAGTCAAGACGTGCCAACGAATATCTCGTGCGCCAACCAGGTTGACGGTCGTCGGGATGCACAATCTCAAACACGCCATCCTCCTTCTTCGGTCCATCATGCGACTGCATTATGATGGCGAATGTCTCGGTGGGTGATATTGCATAGTAATAGGTGGGCATGTCGGGAGTGAGCACCGTCTCAACTCCGGTTGCAGGGTCAACAGCCTTCAGGGTCTTCTTGTCTCCCTCCTCTGCCACATAATAATATTTGTCGGAAGATGGCATCCACGACAGTCGGTCACTTACGGAGCGTTTCATTCCGGTCTTTAGGTCAACGAGCAGATTCTGCGAGCGTGTCTTGTTAGTGGCATCAAGCCAACGCCAGCCCACAAGAGCCCATCTGCCCGAAGGAGAGAGAGACGCCTTGTTGGTTATGCGCGTTGCCAACACATCTGCCATCATGAGAGCATGCTTTCCGCCATCTGCAGATGACAATGCTTCCGAGGGCAATGATATAGCCAATCCCGTACTGTCCGCCACAAACTTCAGGGTCAACGAGTGATAGCCCGGCTGCAAGGATAAGGCTCCCCCCTGCTCCACTCCGTCGGCATAGAGTTTATATTTCTTCGCTCCCTTGACATTAGCCTTCAGCTCCTTGATATAGCTTGATGCCATGACGTCGAAACGCACCATATTAAGTGTGGCGGAGTCAAGCTTGAGAGAAGACAAATC
>JBJEAY010000491.1:0-1740 GCA_051869575.1 Prevotella sp.
TTTTGCCACTTTTTTTTATGATTTGAAACAAAAAAATAAAAATTTTGCCATTTTCTTGGTTATATCGGAAATTATGAGTACTTTTGCACATTATTATATATATTATGGACGTAGAACAGAATATTTTGCAATTATATCGGCAGTGGGCAGGTGGCGACCCAGTGAGCGTGACAGCACTCCCTGGTGCGGGCAGCAACCGCAAGTACTACCGCTTTGCCGACAAGGACGGAGCAACCGTTGTGGGAGTCGTCGGCACAAGTCGCGACGAGGATCACGCATTCATATATCTTAGCAATCATTTCGCCCAAAGGCGTCTTCCGGTGCCCAAGGTTCTTGCTGTGAGCGACGACGAACTGTGTTATCTCCAGCAAGACCTCGGCAGTGTGTCGCTTTTCGATGCGCTGAAGGGTGGACGTGAGGCTGGAGGGCGATATAATGTCAAGGAGAAGGAATTGCTCATCAAAACAATACGCCAATTGCCCAATGTGCAGATTCGTGGAGCCCGAGGGTTGGATTTCTCGCAGTGCTATCCCCAACCGGAGTTTGATACCGACAGTGTGCTCTTCGACCTCAACTACTTCAAGTATTGTTTCCTCAAGACCACCGACATCGATTTCAACGAGCTTAAGTTGGAGGCAAACTTCCGTATGTTTGCCAACGACCTCACCGAGGAGAAGATGGAGAGTTTTCTCTATCGCGACTTCCAGGCTCGCAACATCATGCTCGACGACAAGGGAAATCCGTGGTTTATCGACTATCAGGGCGGTCGCAAGGGCCCCTATTACTACGACCTCGCCTCATTCCTGTGGCAGGCTTCGGCAAAATATTCGCATAAGTTGCGCCGCGAACTCGTGTATGAATACTACTATTCGCTGAAAAATTATACCGAGGTGCCTTCGGTGCGCCATTTTGCCCAGCGACTGAGTCTCTTTGTACTCTTCCGCACACTGCAGGTGTTGGGTGCATACGGATTCCGCGGATATTTCGAGCATAAAAAACATTTCATCGACTCCATACCGCCGGCGATACAGAATCTGCGCGAACTGCTCCACGACAATAAGTTCCCTTATCCCTATATGGTCGAGGTGCTTGAGCGACTCACCCAGTTGCCGCAGTTTGCCATGATACAGCAGGCTGCAGCCAATCGCTCGGATGGCTACAAGGTGACCGACAACAACATCTATCCCGCCCATCCGCAGGACGGACCAGCCACCTTCTCCAAATACGACGGCAAAGGTCCGCTTGTTGTCACAGTATATAGTTTCTCCTATCGCAAGGGAATCCCCGACGACCCCTCAGGCAACGGCGGAGGATATGTCTTCGACTGCCGAAGCACACATAATCCCGGACGATATGAGCCGTATAAGAAACTCACGGGTCTTGACGAACCGGTAATCCGATTCCTTGAGGATGACGGTGAGATTCTCACCTTCCTCGACTCGGTATATAAGTTGGCGGATGCTCATGTGCGTCGCTACATCCAGCGTGGTTTCACCTCGTTGATGTTCTGCTTCGGATGCACCGGTGGTCAGCATCGCAGTGTTTATTCCGCACAGCATCTCGGCGAGTATATCCATGAGAAATTCGGAGTGGAAGTGAGGATAATTCATCGCGAACAGGGTGTCCATTTTGAGCTGGAGGCTCAAAATGGAAATTAAAGAATTAAAGAATTAAAATGGGAGTGGCAATATACTTTAATATTTTAATGTTTTAATATTTTAATCTCAAAATTGAAAATTT
>JBJEAY010000492.1:0-1731 GCA_051869575.1 Prevotella sp.
GATTTTGGGTATGTGGGAGCAATTATAGCATCTTTCTTGTTAGGATGTCTTATATTCTATTTTTATAAAAAGTATGGAATGTCAAATGATCCATTATTAATTGGGTTTTATGTATTAATTGCATACGCAACTTTCATGATGTTCTTTAGTAATCATTTTGTTAATGGTTATTTGCTGAACTATTTTATAACATTAGTGGGTTTTTCCTATCTCTTAAGAAAAAATGTAGTAAAATGATACAGATTTCAGCTATAATTCCTACTTATGGTACACCAATCTTTCTGGAGAAGTCAATACAGAGTGTACTTAACCAAACTTATCATAATTGGGAACTTATCATTGTCGATGATAACAATCCTGATACAGAAGCTCGTCAAAAAACAGAAGAGCTTGTAGAAAGGTACGTTCATTTAGACAATCGAATAAGGTATATCAAGCACGAGCATAACAAGAATGGTGCAGTGGCCAGAAACACAGGATTTGCAGTGGTCAAAGGCAAATACATATCACTCCTTGACAGTGATGATGAATATATGCCTGACAGACTTCAGAAATGTTATGATATAATGGAATATGCTTCTGATAATATTGCAGGCGTATATACTGGTTGCGAATTCCGAAGAGGGGGTAAGGTGTATCATGTGGAGAAAAATATGAAACCTGGCAATTTCTTGGTAGATACGCTTGCGTGCCAGTTTATGTTTTGTACAGGGAGTAACATATTCGTTCGAAAATTTGTTGTTGACGAGTTAAATGGATTTGATGAAGCATTTCTGCGTCATCAGGACTATGAATTCTTAGTAAGAGTCTTTGAGAAATACGACCTTGCTGCCATATCGGAGCCGCTTGTAATAAAGAATAATGAGAATTTCAATCTTCCTAACCTCGATAAGCAGATAGCAATCAAGAAACAGTATTTGGAAAAATTCAAATATATCATTGACGTTCTGCCTCAAAAGGACATAAACTATATAATGCACGGAAATTTCATTAACGTGGCGGAGAATGCCATGGCACAAAACGAGTTTAGGGTGGCCAATGATTTCTATAGCAAAGCAGGTGAATATGGGGGATTGTCTGCCCGCGAGTGGTTTCGGCGTATTGTTTATCCTTTTTACAATATGATGAGAAGAAAATGAATGAGATAAAATATCGTCTTTACTGTTTGTTACATCATTCAGCAAAAAGGATTCTTGGAAGGACGAAGTTGTCAGTTGGTAATATAATTGGTTCTCCAAATATCGCATTGGGTGTTCCTAATTATTTAGGGAAAGACTATTGGAATGCGTTCATAACCCATGCCAAGATAAGTCAGGGACAATTTTCTGATAGTCTTTATGCCGGCTATGTTGCAGAAAACAGTGAGTGGTGCCTTCCAAGCTGGATTTGGACAAATGCAGCAACCGTAAGGGTCTATTGCGCATGTTCCTCAATAGAAAAGGCAAAACTTCTGGCCGACAACCTCGCTGCCAAGCAACAAGAATGTGGAGGCTGGATAGTCCGCAATGATTATGACAGACAAGGTGCGATACCCATGTTGGCACCGAATGACTCTGCCTATATTGCCAATAACGCGTTTGTGGAACTGTATCTTGCCTCAAAGGAAACAAGATACTTGGACATTGCAAGAAGATGTGCTGAATGGATTATTGAGACTGCACGACCCGATGGCATTGTATATACTGGTTACAATATGCGTGATAAGAAATGGGATAAGAGTTGTGTGATTGT
>JBJEAY010000493.1:0-1728 GCA_051869575.1 Prevotella sp.
ATCCAAAGAAAACCGGCAAAACATAATAATAAATGCAAATTTATTCGTACCTTTGCAGCCAAATTACGCACTCTTACTAAGAGTGAGGCAATTCTTTTGGAAATGATTGCGGTTAAAAAGCACATTTCATCCGAGCCACAGGCGAGGATAGATAGGATTAAATCAATGTTCTTTAGAAGTCATGCAACGCGTTCTATAGAAGTGATTTACCTCGGCAGGTTGTCAGAACCTGCCGACGCCGTAGGCTTGCTTTCCACCGTCCCTTATTCTCGCCGTTGCAGGGTCTTTACTTTATGTAAGTCCGTCCTATCCTTATAAGATTCAAGATGGAAAATAATAATAACCCATTACACTGGTTTGTAGCCGTCGTCACCCCCAATACAGAGACCGCATGCATTAAAAAACTGAAAACACTCATCACTGTATTGAGTAAGAATAATATAATTGATAGCGCAGAGGAGGTAACCTCCTACGTGCCCACTCAAAACGTGCTGCGCGTACAACCCAGCACAGGTCGTCGAGTACAGGTAAAACATGTCCTCACCCCTTGCTATCTGTTCATCAGATGTACCGATTCCACCCGCTATCAGTTAGCCTGCAATGCCTCTTTCATTCTCCATTTCCTGATGAATCGTGCCAAGAAGACCGATTCTGGCAAGAGCGACTACGCCCGCATTCCTGACGTACAGATGGAGAATTTTATGCGTATGGTGGAAGATGCGGAGAATGCGGTTGTCATCGACCCAAGCCGTTTGCATTTAGGCGACAAGGTGCGCATCAAGACAGGTCGCCTCGCCGGTCTCGAAGGCAACATCTGCAAAGAGCCGGACGGCTCTACCATGCTCGCCCTCCGCGTCGATTTCCTCGGCTATGCCAAAATGCAATGCCCCCTCGACATCCTCGAATTGGTTAAACAATAATTATATATACAGCAGTCCAATGTTGTATTTGGTCATGGTGACCCTTGGTGAGGGAGATTTTGACAGAGGGATTAGCCAAAAGTGTTCTGCCATCGTCCCCTCACCTTCAAAAAAATAATTTGACGTAAAATCCTCAATAATTATGTGTATAGAAGTAGATATAGACGCACTTTACGCGAATCAGAAGCCTCCGTATGCCCGTGAAGCGGCAGAACGGATGGACGAGATGTTCCAATGCTTTCAGCATGGAACCACCCGTCAGGACTGGTTCTGCGGTCTCACCGATGACATCGACTATCAGTCTGAGTTCCACAAAGTGAGTCTTGAAAATTTCTATTTCACCAACTGCGCCAACAACGCCGAAGCTGTAAAGGCTTACGAGATACTAAAAGGCATGGGCTATTCATCCAGTGATAAAGTCAAGACACAGCTGAAGGACGACTTCTACGTCTATGTCTATGAGATAAAGAAACGTTATCGGAAGACACGGCAAGAATAACTAAATGAATAAATGTAGCAACATACAGGACAATTTTCTGGCGATAGTCATATATACAGCAGTCCAATGCTGTATTGGTCATGGTGACCCTTGGTGAGGGAGATTTTGACAGAGGGGTTAAGGAAAAGTGTTCTGTCATCTTCCCCTCACCTTTAAAGAAGTATAACAATCAATTGTTTTTTGGCAACCATACTCTCCTGTTGAGTATAATATATGACAACATCAAAATCTATGTACAATTAATTAGTAGTAGATATGGATACAGTAGAACGTCATGGAGAAAAAATAAGAAAAGAGCAACGTGATACT
>JBJEAY010000494.1:0-9551 GCA_051869575.1 Prevotella sp.
GGTAGTTTAGGATATTTCTGGAAGTCGGGCTTGCGCTTCTCCAAGAAAGCCTGTCCACCCTCATGAGCCTCGTCGAGGAAATAGTAGAGCATGGTGGCGTCGCCAGCCAACTCCTGAATGCCAGCCTGTCCGTCGAGCTCGGCATTCAGTCCCGCCTTAATCATACGTAGGGCAAGCGGACTGCGCTCCATCATTGTCTCAGCCCATTCAACACACTCGTCCTCAAGACGGTCAAAGGGAACCACTTTGTTGACAAGTCCCATGCGCTCAGCCTCTGCTGCCGAATACTGACGGCAAAGGAACCATATCTCACGTGCCTTCTTCTGACCCACGCAACGGGCAAGATAGCTTGCTCCAAAACCGGCATCAAACGACCCTACCTTGGGGCCCGTCTGTCCGAAGATAGCGTTCTCGGAAGCAATAGACAGGTCACATACAAGGTGAAGCACATGACCACCTCCGATGGCATAACCATTCACCATGGCTATCACTGGTTTGGGCAGGCGTCGTATCTGCATCTGCACATCGAGCACACTGAGGCGAGGCACTCCGTCTTCATCCACATATCCTCCGCGTCCCTTGACGTGCATGTCGCCTCCCGAGCAGAAGGCCTTGTCGCCAGCACCCGTGAGGATTACGACACTTATACGCGATGCCTCGCGACAATAGGCAAATGCCTGACTAAGCTCCAACGTTGTGCGGGGCGTGAAGGCATTGCGATAACGCGGACGATTTATGGTTATCTTGGCAATGCCATTATACTCTTCAAACAGGATTTCCTGGAAATCCTTTATTTTCTTCCATTCTCTTGTTGCCATAAACTTTAATTATTTATTTGAGTTTCGCATATGCTCAACTTTTGGGAGTTCAAGGAGTTCAAGGAGTTTAAAGGAGTTAAAGACAATAGTCTTTTCGTCCATTTGGGAAGTTCTCAGGGGAAAAACATACGTCTTTAACTCCTTTAACTTCCTTAACTTCTTTAACTTCCCCTACTTGCGAAAGTTGAGTTCTTTAATCTTTTAATTCTTTAATCCTTCAACATCACCTCCAACACCATCGGTCTTTCTGATTCTGCGGTCAATAAGGTAACAATTCCGAGGTGCATCTCTTCCACAGTCTTGGCCGAGAGATATCCAATGTCGTTCTGTGTGCATATACCCCGGGCATCTGCCGAATGACGACCTGCTACGAAGCGGTCGCGATCTGAACAGTTTTCGAGTCCTTTGACCTTATCAAAGATTCCACCGTGCTTGTCATTAAGGATGATTATGCGGAGGTTGCCTTTTATATTCGAATTCCACAGGGCGTTCTGGTCGTAGAAGAAACTCAAGTCGCCAAGCACGCAGAACACCATCTCGCCAGTAGAGCAAATTGCAGAAAAACCAGCGGCAGTGGATAAACTACCATCAATCCCGTTTACCCCTCGATTACACCATATCTTATGTCCATAGACATATTGGCACGCAAGACGCACTGCTGTACTGTTGCCATAATGCACATGATAATCATACTCCATATCCTCAAGTTGCTCCTCGAAATACTTCACTGTGGAGGAGGCTGTCAAATTAGACTCATCTATCGACTGAAGACGTTGTTCCTCACAGTCAAAAGCCTGTTGCCATTCTTCGTAAAAAGCCTTCGATATCTTGGGATTATTAGATAAAATATATCTGGAAAGCTCTGTGATGAAATCACAAGGGGTACAACATATCACTCCATCAATGCGTCGGAATGGAGACGAAAGCTCCCCATCCTTGTCCACTCGCCAAACCGTCAGATTGGGTATGGAAGAAAAACGGGAATTTATACTACGACACACTGTCGTTCCTCCCATATAAACTATGAAATCGGGAAGCATCGAGTCGGGCATCGTGTTGATAAATCCGGCATACGGACGGGCATGCTCATCACTAAGCGGTTCGCTAAGCACAACAACATTTTCCCTCACTTTATCCAAGGCTGTCTGGAATGCAGGCAAATAGTGATCCTGCCCGATGATAATCATCGGACGCTTGGCTTGAAACATATCATCCATGAAAGAGCCTAATTCGTCTTCATCATAACGACTTTCAATCTTCATCACCTTATTATATAATACATCCGGCAAGGATAAGCTCTGAGCACATTCTGCCGGACTTGGCAGCGGGACATTGATGTGGACAGGGCGGGAAGAGGTCATTGCAGATGAAAGAGCCTCGTTGATCAACCGGTTGTGATAATAAGCATTGTCACCCATGGCATCAGTGAGATTCACCGAACGAGCCACATAGTTGTCGAGTGCACCATATTGGCGCATAGTCTGCCCTACATTCTGGTCGATGTCCTCCTGTGGACGATCGGCAGAAATAACTATGAGAGGAACTTTCTGATAATATGCCTCAACAACGGCAGGGGCGACATTAAGCAATGCCGATCCAGAAGTGACAACAATAGCAGAAACCTCATCATTCAAGGCAAGTCCCAAAGCGAAGAATCCCGCCGAACGCTCGTCAGTGACGGGATAACAATTGAACGAACCATCCTCAAGGATATTATTCACAATAATTGCATTTCTGCTTCCTGGACATAAGACCACGTTTTCCACGCCATAATCTTTAAGCAGCCCTATCAGAATATTTACCTTATCTTCCTTGTAAAACATCTTCTTATTGTTTGCATTTTTGACTCTGTTTCATTCCATTCCGACTCCTCCTCACTGTCGGCAAGCAGTCCGCCTCCAGCATGAAGACGATATTCATTGCCACATATCTCCATACAACGTAGCGACACATAAAGATGAGATGTAGCCTCAATTCCCAACGGCCCCATAAAGCCACTGTAATATCGCCTCGGCACACTCTCGTTGTCGAGTATAAATTGCATGGCCTCTTGCTTGGGCAATCCGCAAACGGCAGGCGTGGGATGCAATGCTGCAAGGAAATCCCCAATGCGCTGATTGTCGGAAAGACTAAAAGTGAAATCGGTGCGCAAGTGACGCACATCACCTGCAGCAACCGTATAAGGGCCTTTCTTCGAGCAACAGTCGGAAAAGTTGCCTATACAATCCTCGATATAAGAAGCCACATATTGTTGCTCGCTCTTGTTTTTTTCGCTCCATAGCGTGCTGCCCCACAGTCCCATTGTTCCG
The DNA here is from genome assembly GCA_051869575.1 of Prevotella sp. Lineage (GTDB taxonomy): Bacteria > Bacteroidota > Bacteroidia > Bacteroidales > Bacteroidaceae > Prevotella. The sequence continues at coordinate 3,128 of JBJEAY010000494.1, forward strand.
GCAAGGGCTATGGTGCGATACTCGCCTTGCTCACCCTCAAGCAGTAGTTCGGGAGTAGCGGTGAGCCATGTGCCACAGACGGGAGTGCTCACCAGGGCAACGAACATATTAGAATACAGGCGGCACGCCCTCTCGAAGAGTCGGCGTGGAGGTTCGGTATTCTCAATGACATCAATCGACTGTCGCGCAAGCACTATCTTGGAGAAAGTGCCATCGGAAATGCGTGAGTGAAATGCATTGAAATCCTTTATGTAGGTATCGCGAGAGGATACCCGTTTGAGGAGATTACCCTCTGGCGCGTAGTCATAGTCCTTCATATAAGGCAGACTGTGTCTCATGACCTTGTCGGGACAGAGCAAGAGGACCGGACACTCTTCGGTAACAGCGAATGGAGCAATCACAAAACCGCTCTTTCCGTTGAGGGATTGAATATCTGAAAATCTCAACGGTTCGCCGTTAGTCTGTATCATCTCGGTATATTCCAGTTCACCAGGAAGGCGGAATAATACGTAACTCTCCATCTATTTCTTTTTATCGATTATATAGTTAGTGACGCTGGCAGTAGAAATCAATTGTCCGGATGTGTCGGTAATGTCAACATTCCATACGTGAAGCGTACTGCCACTATGAACGATACGTGCGAGAGCAGTGACGGTATCGCCCTCGGGGACAGCCTTCACATGCGTGCCACTAACATTTATACCCACACATATCTTGTCGGGACAAAGAGCCGACGACCCCGCCCCGGCAAGCGTCTCTGCAAGGGCAAGCGATGCGCCCCCACTGAGATATCCCATGGGTTGCCTGCTATTTTCATTCACTTTCATTCGCGCCATGCAGGTGTCGGGCTCGGGAGTAGAGAGAAACTCCATCCCCATCACCGTAGCCATATTGCGCTCTGCGTTAATCTTGTCTAATATTGTTCCAAAATCCATTATCTACGTTTATTGGGGTAGTTAAGGATTTAAAGGAGTTAAGGAGTTAATTCCTTAACTCCCTTATCTCAAGTTATTTAAAGAGTGAATACTCCTCCACCTCCCATGCCAAGGCACTGGCTCCAAGAAGGTCGCGCTCGCGGTCATCCAATGTAGTAATCAACAGTTTCACCTTGCCACGAATATTATGGAAGACGTGCTGGTCGAACGACGCCTGGGCCGGGTCGATAAGCCACTTGCCCGCATGATGAATACCTCCGGCAAGGATTATTGCCTCGGGATCAAACTGCGACGCCACTGTTGCCATACTTATTCCAAGTATATAACCCGTGCGGCGATACACCTCAATGGCAAGCTCGTCGCCCTGATCGCAGAATTCTGTGATAATCTTTGGCGAGAGTTTCTCCACATTCCTCATCAGTGACGGTTTGTCGCTTTCAGCCAACACATCCTTGGCTGTCATCACAATACCACGGGTAGAGACATAAGACTCAAGACATCCCTTCAACCCGCAAGTACATTGGCGTCCATTATCCACCACGCACGTATGTCCAATTTCCCCGGCAAAACCGTTTGCTCCGAGATGAGCCTTGTTACGTGTAAACACACAACTGCCCAAGCCATGACCAATACCGAGCAGGACAAAGTCCTTCATACCATGAGCACAACCGAAAGCATGCTCACCCAACGCCATGATATGACAATCATTACCTACGGCCACTGCAAGTCCAAGACGGTCGCGCAGAAGAGCCGCAAGAGGTATGACACCCTTCCATGGCATATTTGGAGCATTCTCGATGCAACCAGTCTTGAAGTTGGCACTTGGGCAACTGATACCCACAGAGCGTATGGTCTCGTAGCCGCCATTTGTCTCAGCCAAGAACATTATGCTCTCGGCAAGCTTGCTGACATACGAACTGATAGTGGCATACTCCTCTGTTGGGAAATGGTCTCTTGCAACGATATTTCCCCTTAAATCCACAATTGCATATGTGGTTAGTTCCAAACCTATATCAACGCCTACAACGCGTTCTTTCATTTTTGTTGTGTACATAGAACATCTTACTTTGGTAATTACAAAGACAAAAGTACGGTTTTTGTCCCTAACCACCAAATTTTACATTAAAAAAATCGCATTTTTACCTCATTTTTAACATTTTTGCAGATAAGACTACCTTTCTTAGGTATAAAAAACATAAAAAAGGCGGTTTATTCAAATATATTTAGTAATTTTGCACCCACATAAAGATATGAACGAATATATTCGATAAACGACATGAATGTTTTAGAACTAAGTGAACAGGAAATAGGCAGACGCCAGAGTCTGCAGGAACTGAGAGATATGGGTATCGACCCATATCCCGCAGCGGAGTATCCAACAAATGCTTTCTCTACCGATATTAAGGATGAGTTTAAGGACGACGATGAACCGCGTGAGGTTTGCATTGCCGGACGCATGATGAGCCGTCGAGTGATGGGAAAGGCCAGTTTTGTGGAATTGCAGGACTCGAAGGGACGAATACAGGTTTACGTCACTCGTGACGACATCTGCCCCGGCGAGGACAAGGATTTATATAATAAGGTGTTCAAGCGACTGCTTGACATTGGTGACTTCATTGGCGTGAAGGGATTCGTGTTCCGCACACAAACGGGCGAGATATCAGTACACGCCAAGGAACTGACTCTCCTCTCAAAGAGCCTCAAGCCACTGCCTATCGTGAAGTATAAGGACGGTGTGGCTTACGACAAGTTTGAGGATCCCGAACTGCGCTATCGCCAGCGATATGTTGACCTTGTTGTCAACGACGGAGTGAAGGACACATTCCTCCAGCGTGCCACCGTAATACGCACCATTCGCCGAGTGCTCGACGAAGCCGGATATACCGAGGTTGAGACGCCTACACTGCAGAGCATTGCCGGTGGTGCGAGCGCACGCCCGTTTATCACCCATTTCAATGCCCTCAACATCGACATGTATATGCGTATCGCCACCGAGCTTTATCTCAAGCGACTCATCGTTGGCGGATTCGAGGGTGTATATGAAATCGGCAAGAACTTCCGCAACGAGGGTATGGACCGCAATCACAACCCTGAGTTCACCTGCATGGAGCTATACGTGCAGTACAAGGATTACAACTGGATGATGTCGTTCACCGAGAAACTGCTTGAGACTGTATGTATCGCCGTTAACGGTAAGCCCGAGCGTGAGATTGACGGACAGATCATCAGCTTCAAGGCTCCATTCCGCCGTCTTCCTATCCTCGATGCCATCAAGGAGAAGACCGGTTACGACCTCAACGGTATGTCGGAGGATGAGATACGCGAGGTGTGCAAGAAACTCAATATGGATATCGACGACACCATGGGCAAGGGCAAGCTCATCGACGAGATATTCGGCGAGTTCTGCGAGGGAACATACATCCAGCCTACATTCATCACCGACTATCCCGTAGAGATGTCGCCTCTTACCAAGATGCACCGCTCTAAGCCCGGACTCACCGAGCGTTTCGAGTTGATGGTAAATGGTAAGGAACTTGCTAATGCCTACTCAGAGCTCAACGACCCGATAGACCAGGAACAGAGATTCATCGACCAGATGAAACTTGCCGACAAGGGCGACGACGAGGCTATGATAATCGACCAGGACTTCCTGCGCGCACTGCAATACGGTATGCCTCCCACAAGTGGTATCGGCATTGGTATCGACCGTTTGGTGATGCTCATGACTGGCAGGACATATATCCAGGAAGTGCTGTTCTTCCCGCAGATGAAACCCGAGAAGAAGGCTCCGCGCAGCAGCAACGAGGACTGGGCTAAGATTGGCGTAGATGAGAAGTGGGTGGCAGTGCTCAACAAGTGCGGCTACTATCTCGTGAGCGACATACGCGAGGTGAATCCCCAGAAACTGCAGATGGACGTTTGCGGTGTCAACAAGAAATACAAGCTTGGCTACGACAATCCCAAGGTGGAGGAGTTTGCCGCTTGGATTGAGACCGCCAACAAGTAATTATATATAATAAGGTGAAACATGTTCGATTGCGGTAAGATAGCCATTATAGGTGGCGGAAGCTGGGCAACAGCCATTGCCAAGATTGTGGTGGGGCACACTCATCACATTGGTTGGTATATGCGACGCGACGACCGCATTGAGGAGTTCAGACGCATGGGGCACAATCCCGCTTATCTGACAAGCGTGCACTTCAACACTAACGAGATTACGTTTTCGAGCGACATCAACCGCATTGTGCAGGATTATGACACATTAGTGTTCGTGACTCCCTCGCCCTACTTGAAGAACCATCTCAAGAAACTCAAGACGAGGATTCGCGACAAGTTTATCATCACTGCCATCAAGGGCATCGTGCCCGACGAAAACCTCGTGTGCTCGGAATATTTTCACCAGGTGTATGACGTGCCCTACGACAATCTTGCTTGCATTGGTGGTCCGTCGCATGCCGAGGAAGTGGCGCTCGAACGACTCTCCTACCTCACCGTAGGCTGCTCCGACCGCGAAAAGGCATTAGCCTTCTGTGAAGTGCTCAACAGCGAGTTCATCAAGACCAAGACCAGCAGCGATGTCATTGGCATAGAGTATTCGTCGGTATTGAAGAATGTGTATGCCATTGCCGCAGGTATATGCAGCGGACTGAAGTTTGGCGACAATTTCCAGGCTGTGCTCATGGCGAATGCCGTACAGGAGATGTCGCGATTCCTCACGGCTGTGCATCCTATTGAGCGCAGTGTGTATGACTCGGTGTATCTTGGCGACCTGCTCGTGACTGGCTACAGCAATTTCTCGCGCAACCGCACCTTTGGCACCATGATTGGCAAGGGCTATAGTGTGAAGAGCGCGCAAATAGAGATGGAGATGATTGCCGAAGGCTTCTTCGGCACCAAGTGTATGAAGGAAATCAATCGCCGCATGCACGTCAACATGCCCATTCTCGACGCTGTATATAACATCCTCTACGAACGTATCAGTCCGCAGATTGAAATCAAGCTGCTCACGGATTCGTTTAGGTAAATTAGGAATTAGGAATTAGGGATTAGGAATTAGGAATTAGGAATTAGGAATTAGGGATTAGGAATTTTAATATCATTGTAAATTATGAAGAATATAACACTTGACATCACAAAGGCTGCCCAGTTTCTGAAAGCTGGCGCAGTGGAGGCTCTCGAGCCTCAGGTTAAGGCCGCTCAGGAGGCCCTCGAAAACGGCACATGCCCTGGTAATGACTTCTTAGGATGGCTTCATCTGCCATCGTCAATCTCTGCCGACTTCATCAAGCAGATTCAGGATTGTGCAAATGTTCTCCGCCAGAACTGCGAGGCAATCGTAGTTGCAGGTATCGGCGGTAGCTACCTCGGTGCACGCGCAGTGATTGAGGCTCTCAGCAACTCATTCGCTTGGCTCGTGGGCGACACCCAAAACCCCACCATCCTCTTTGCAGGAAACAATATCGGTGAGGACTATCTCTCTGAGCTCACCGACTATCTGAAGGACAAGAAGTTTGGTGTAATCAACATCTCAAAGTCGGGTACAACCACCGAGACCGCCCTCACATTCCGCCTGTTGAAGAAGCAGTGCGAGGACCAGCGTGGCAAGGAAGAGGCAAAGAAAGTTATCGTTGCCGTCACCGATGCCAAGAAGGGTGCAGCACGCACATGTGCCGACAAGGAAGGATACACATCTTTCATCATCCCCGACAATGTGGGCGGACGCTTCTCAGTGCTCACTCCCGTAGGACTTCTGCCTATTGCCTGTGCAGGATTTGACATCGCAAAGCTCGTTGAGGGAGCACAGTCGATGGAGAAGGCTTGCGGCAAGGACGTTCCATTCGCAGAGAACATCGCTGCACAGTATGCCGCAGTGCGCAACGCCCTGTATGCCGAGGCAGGCAAGAAGATTGAGATTATGGTCAACTATCAGCCCAAGCTCCACTTCATGAGCGAGTGGTGGAAGCAGCTCTACGGCGAGAGCGAAGGCAAGGACGGAAAGGGTATCTTCCCAGCTTCTTGTGACTTCACTACCGATCTCCACTCCATGGGTCAGTGGATTCAAGAAGGCGAGCGCACTATCTACGAAACTGTCATCAGCGTAGAGAAGCCCAACCGCACAATGCTCTTCCCCAACGACGATGAGAACCTCGACGGACTGAACTTCCTCGCCGGCAAACGCGTGGATGACGTAAACAAGATGGCAGAGCTTGGCACACGCCTTGCTCACGTTGATGGCGGTGTGCCTAACATCCGCATCTCTATGCCCGAACTCAACGAGTATTATCTCGGTCAGCTCATCTACTTCTTCGAGATTGGTTGCGGCATCAGCGGCAATGTCCTCGGAGTGAACCCGTTCAACCAGCCTGGAGTAGAGGCCTACAAGAAGAATATGTTCGCTCTGCTCGACAAGCCCGGCTACGAGGCTGAGAGCAAGGCCATCAAGGCTCGTCTTGAGAACGAATAAATCTTCAGTTTCAACTGAATGACGA
>JBJEAY010000495.1:0-1723 GCA_051869575.1 Prevotella sp.
GAAAGTGATTCTCGGTGGCAATCATTTCTTCAATGGTAAGTATAGAACACTGCCTACAGTGGATGAGACCGAACGCTCGCAGTGGGTGCTCACTAAACTCAACGAGATTCTCGGAACAAAGGTTGAGATCTATAGCAACTGTTATCTCGACGAGAAATGGAATCCAGAATTTGTAACAAGATATGGCGACGCCCAGCTTCCCAAACTCAACTATCTACCCTGTGAGGAATGGAGCATCAGCAACTCCGTTTCCGACCTCAACGACGAGGATTTGGTTAATCTGCTCGACAACGATGCCTCCACTTCCTGGACCTCATGGCCATCTACAGTGGGAGCACGCGAGATGGCTCTCACTATCGACATGAAAAAGATGCAGAAGGTGAATGGAGTGAAGATTGTGCAGGCTGCTTCTACCGACACGAAGAACTTCCAGCAGGGCACAGTATCGCTCACTTGGTCAGCTGACGGAGTCAATTTCAAACCGCTCTCATACCTCGAAGAAAATACCATCGGAAAAGCTATGGGAGAAGCCACACTATTGAAATCTCCTGCTCCCGTTGATGCACGTTATATAAAACTTATGATAAAAGATGTGGTATATCAAGGAGTTGTCAAGGTGGCATTGGCTGATGTGGCAGTGTATTGATGAAAAATTAAAAAATTAAAGCTCTTATGAAGAAGGTATTAATTACTATATTATGTACGACAGCAACATTTGCTTACGCACAAGTGGAAAACAACGGTTTTCAAATAACTGCGAAGACATCGGGAATTGCAGATACAATAGTACATCTCGTGGCAAGCAACACAGATACTCTCGCGTCGGCAAAGATGAACAGAGGAGTGTTCTTTATTCAGGGGAAGGTGACTACACCCGACGTGGCGTATATCCGACCGGAGGGTACACAGGCTGTCATTCCCATTATGCTTGAAAATGCCAACTTCCAGATACTTGCCAATGCGCAGGGCGTGAAGATTGTGGGCGGTGAAGCCCAAGAGAGATATGAACGCTATGTCAAACTGCAGAATGACACACAAGCTGAACAGAACCGCGTGCAGCAAGAATTGCAGGAAGCTTATCAGGCTGGCGACGAAATGAAGATGCAGGGGCTGCAGAACGTATTTTCAAAATACGTGGAAAAGGCACGCAAACAGGAACAGGAGATGTTTGACAGTCTAACCACATCGTTTGTCGGTATGTACCTACTTGCCACAAACATGCAACAGATGCCGGCTGCCATGCTGCGTGAGCGTTATGACAAGTTCCCGGCAAACCTGCAACAGTCGCCCAACGGAAAAGCGGTAGCCGACTATCTCGAACAGGCAGAACGTATAATGGAAGGCAAGGAAGCTCCCGACTTCTCCCTGCCTAACATTGAAGGCGACACCATCTCGCTTAACAAGGTAAAGGGCAAAGTGAAGATTGTGGATTTCTGGGCATCGTGGTGCGCTCCTTGCCGTAAGGAGATGCCAACACTCGTCAAACTCTATAAGCACTATCAGACCAAGGGACTGGAGATTATCAGTGTGTCAATCGACGACAAGGCAGATGCATGGAAACGAGCAGCCTTTGAGGAGGGAATAACATGGAAGAGCGTGCGTGCCACCGACGGGGCGAAATCGGACATCATACCGCTATACGGAATAAAGTCAATACCCTTCATCCTCATCCTTGATGCCAACAATAAGATTATTGCCATCAACCTAAGGGGAAAGGAACTTG